>JBBDWO010000004.1 GCA_040902765.1 Acidimicrobiia bacterium
TAAAGGATGTCCCCGGTCCGCACACCCCGAAGGGGGAGGTGGCAGCGACCGCCAGGTCGCTGACGGAGGGGGAGGGCTGACGCGTCGCGAGACCTACGACGCAGCAGCACCTCTTCTGGCCATGAGCCAAGAGCCAATAACTATGAAGTCGTGCCGGACGAAGCCCGGCGCCTACATGCTCTCGGGAGCGCTCACCGCCAGCAGGTCGAGAGTGGCCCGGACGGCGCTCTTGGCCGCCTCTATGAGCCACAGGCGGGCCTGAGTGCGGGCCGGGTCGTCGGTGACCACCCGGCAGTCGGTGTAGAAGCGGTGGAACGCCGTCGCCAGTTCGTGGGCGTACGCGGTCACCCGGTGCGGGGCGCGCCGACGGGCCGCCTCGACGACCTCCTCGCCGAGGCGGTCGATCTGCTTCATCAGGTCCAACTCGGCGGGATCGACCAGGACCGTCAGGTCCACCTCAGCGAGAGGCGCCCGGGTCACACCGGCTTCGGCGGCGAAACGCTCCAGTGAGCAGATCCGGGCGTGGGCATACTGCGAGTAGTAGACCGGGTTGTCCATCGACTTCGCCTTCACCGCCTCCAGGTCGAAGGTCACCTGGGTGTCGGGGCTGAAGGCCGCCAGATGGAAGCGGGTGGCGTCGGTGCCGACCTCCTCCAACACCTCGCGGAAGGTGACAAACTCCCCGGCCCGGGTGGACATCTTCATCGGCTCGCCCGCCCGGCTCAGGTTGACCATCTGGTTGACCAGCACCTCGAGGCGATCCGGGTCGTAGCCGAGCGCCGCCACCGCCGCCTTCATCCGGGGGATGTACCCGTGGTGATCGGCACCCCAGATGTTGATCACCCGGTCGAAACCGCGCTCGAACTTGTCACGGTGGTAGGCGATGTCGGGCGCCAGGTAGGTGTAGCGGCCGTCGGAGGTGATGATCACCCGGTCCTGGTCGTCGCCGAAATCGGTGCTGCGGAACCAGGTGGCGCCGTCCTTCTCGTAGACGAAGCCCGTGTCGCGCAGTTCGGTGATCGAGGCATCCACCGACCCGGACTCGTGCAGGGAGGTCTCACTGAACCATCGATCGAAGGGAATCCGGGCGAGCTCGAGCGTCTCTTCGATGTCGCGCATGGCCCGGGCCAGGCCCCAAGTTCGGATCGTGGCGCGGCGTTCCCCGTCGGGTAGGTCAGCCCAGGCATCGCCCTGTTCGTCGCGCATCTCGGCAGCCCACTCGGTGATGTAGGCGCCGTGGTAGCCGTTCTCGGGGAACTCGACGTCGCGGCCCAGTGCCTGCAGGTAGCGGGCCTCCAGGCTCGCCCCGAAGTGCTCCATCTGCACCCCGGCGTCGTTGTAGTAGTACTCGCGTTCCACCGGATGCCCGGCGTACTCCAGGCAGCGCACCAGCACGTCGCCGATCACCCCGCCCCGACCGTGACCGAAGTGCAACGGCCCGTTCGGGTTCGACGAGACAAACTCCACCTGGATCCGCTCACCGGCGCCGGCATCACTGCGGGCGAACCCGGGACCGCCCTCGGCGGCAGCCCGGACCACCTCGTGGTACCAGGTCGGGGCGAGACGCAAGTTGATGAACCCGGGTCCGGCAACCTCCACCGACTCCAGGTGCGGTATCCCGTCGAGGGCAGCGGCGATCGCCTCGGCCACCTCGCGCGGCGGCTTCCCGGCCTGTCTGGCGGCGACGAGTGCCGCGTTGGCGGCCCAGTCACCGTTGGCCCGATCCCGCGGGCGCTCCACCATGAAGTCGACCGAGCCCACGTCGGGAAAGGCCTTCGCCAATGCAGTGGCGACTGCAGCGCTGATGGTTTCGGAGAAGCCGGACATCGTGGCGCCGGATGGTACCGGGGCATCTCGGGCACTCCGGTGCCGTTGATACACTCGCCGTCGTCCCCCGCCCTCGTAGCTCAGGGGATAGAGCACCGGCCTCCGGAGCCGGGTGCGCAGGTTCGAATCCTGCCGAGGGCGCCCAGTCCGACCGCCCACTCCGTTCGATTCCTATCCAGAATCGAACGTCCTCACGGTTCGCGACTCAGAAATAGCCTCGCGGCTCGCACCAGATGAGCAACAAGGCTCTAGCCTTGATATCGCCCACGCGGAGAAGGTTCGAATCCTGCCGAGGGCACTTCCGCCGAGCTTCGCTCGGCGGAGTCGCCCGTCACCGGTCACCCGTCACGCGTCAGAGATTTCGGAGAGAACTCGTGCCCTATCCACGATGGCTTGCTCGTGTGAACAAGCGGTTGTTCAATCCTGGGGTGGTGCGCCGGGGTGCCAAGCCGATCGTCCGGCATGTTGGAAGGCGGACGGGGACGTCGTACCTGACGCCGATGGACGCTCATCCGACCACCGACGGGTTCGTGCTAGTCGTGCGGTATGGACCGGACTCGGACTGGGTGCGCAACATCCTCGCTGCGGGTGGCGCCGCTCTCATCGTCGATGGGAGCGAGCATGCAGTGGGTGCGCCGCGGCTCGTCACCCAGCAGGAGGCAGCCGATCAACTGCGCCCGGGGGTCGATCCGGGCCGTGACTTCTTCAAGGCCGAGCACTACCTGCTGGTCGACCACCGGAGCTGAACGTCGAAATCCTGAGTCGACCCCGGCGGGCCAGAGCTGCGCTCACCGACGTTCGACGAGCGCAACGAACTGCACGACACCGTCCTCGTTCTGCGTCCAGTAGATCGCAAAGGTCCGATCCTTGGCTTCGATTGTGACTTTCCATGCCCAATCGAAGTCACCCATCACGCGTGCTTGTCGTGCCCACCCAGAACCCGGCTCCCCCACGACGCGAAGTAGGGCAGCATCGAGCAGGTCGATCACGCTGTCGTCTACGGCGTCGTACACCCGAGCGAATGTTGCGGAGACCTCGAAGTCGGCCATCGCGGCCACGATATCACAACCGGATACCCCTCCGGGGCAAATGGGTCTTTGCCCACTATAGGCTGTAGTGCTAGATTGACACCTATCAACATGCGTGTTGATCCAAGGAGCACTCACCCCATGACAACCGCCCCCAAAGTTCCCCGCCGTACTCGCGTCGTCGTCGATGTTGACGAGCGAGGACGAATCTCACTGGCCAGGTTCGGCTTCAAGTCGACGCAAGTCGTTGTAGATACAACGGAGACTGGTGGACTTATCCTCCACGCCGCTGTAGCACTCACACCCGATGAGGTCTCCCACTACACCGACCCAGACGCTGTGCGGTTGCTCAACGAGGGTCTCGATGACCTCCGCGAAGGGCGGACCCAGCAAGGCGTCTTGCGATCGCAAAAGCCAGCTAAGGCGTAGTCTCCAGGCGAGACAGCACCCCGGCCTTTCAGCAGCCAGCACCGTGACACGGCCGGCCGCGCTGCACCCCTCAGAACAGCACTGACCACAGGGTTCCGAAGCCCTGGTCGTGGCCGATCACCAGCAGGTCCATGGTGATGGCCACCGTCCAGTGCAGGAAGAACCCCCACAGGAAGGACCGCGACTTGAGCGCGATCCAGCCGAGGATGAATCCGGCGACGATGGCGGCGCAGGTCTCGGCGACCGGCTTGCCAAAGTGGATCATCGTGTACGGGATGACCATGACCGGGATGGCGTAATAGCCGAGTCGGGCGTGCAGGCCGAACAGCATGAAGCCGCGGAAGAACGCCTCGACACCGAGGAACTGGAGTCCATAGAAGAGCTGGAAGCCCCAGAAGTGCCATCCCCCGAGCCCGGCCAGGTCGTAGAAGGGGTATTTGGCCTGGAAGGCCGGCATCAGCGACGCCAGCCACAACAGGGGCACCATGCCTACCAGGAAAAGCGCGTAGAGCCGCAGGTGCCGCCACTGCCCCCGCACCCGGAACCCCCAGTCGCCGGGGCGCTGGCGCAGGACGAAGACGATGATCGCCACCGGGACCAGCACCCGCAACACCACGCTGCTCACCCCCCAGTACTGAAACGGCAGCAGCGGGAAGTACTCGGCGTATCCGGGGCCGAGGGCGTCGGCGATGCCGCGGTGCCACCGGGTGCCGCTGAACCACCCTGGCAATCCCCAGTACTCAAAGACGACGAGGATGACCGTCGCCGAGACGAACACGATCAGCGACTGCCGATCGATCCGTTCGTGTTGTGCTGGGATGTCGACCACTCGGCCTCCGGGAGGGAGCCCGGAACGCTACCGGCTCATTCCCCGCAGCCGATGCCGCCGCGCACCGACGGCACCTATCATCGACAGATCGCGAAACCCCGGGAGTACCCGTGCGACCCATCTGGAAGGGCGCCATCTCGTTCGGCCTGGTGACCATCCCCGTGGCGCTGTTCACCGCCACCGAGGACAAGCGCCCTAAGTTTCGTCAGCTGCGTTCGGGCGACCACGCCCGGATCCGCTACAAGCGGGTGGCCGAGTCCGACGGCGAAGAAGTCCCCTACGACGACATCGTCAAGGGGTATGAGTTCGAGAAGGACCGCTACGTCGTCTTCACCGACGACGAGCTCGAAGCCGCGCTCAAGGCCAAGGGGTCGGGCATGGTCGACGTCGTCCAGTTCGTCGACATCGAGGAGATCGACCCGATCTACTACCGGTCTTCGTACTACCTGGGCCCCGACAAGAGCGGCGTCAAGGCCTACCGAATCCTCCACGACGCCCTGGCCGCCAAGGGCATGGTCGGCCTTGCTCGAGTGGCGATCCGGGACCGCGAGTACCCGGCAACCCTGCGAGCCGACGACGGAGTGATCGTGATGGAGACGATGTACTGGCCCGACGAGATCCGCGAACCCGTCTTCGAGGAGCTCACCGAGGAGATCGAAGTGCGGCCCGAGGAGCTCAAGATGGCCGAGCTCATCATCGACAACCTCACCGCCACCTTCGACCCGACCGCCTGGATCGACGATTCGCGCAATGCGGTTGAGGAGTTGGCCAAGCGCAAGCTCGACGGCGAAGAGATCGTCACCGCCGCCGGCACCCCGCAAGCAGCCGAGGTGGTCGACATCATGGAGGCGCTCAAGGCGAGCGTCGAGGCGACGAAGGCGAAGCGCAAGGCCGGCTGAGGGGGTGCGCGAATAGGTCGCTGGCTTTATCAGGTTTCGGCTTGCCACAAGCCGAAACCTGATCCCGGGGCGAGCCTATTCGCGCACCCCCTGAGGCTCGGTCGACGGAACCGGCCAGCATCATCCACCGGGCGGCGCCGCCCGCAGAAACATCCCGTACCCTCTGACGATGCGGTGTGACTCGAGTCCGTTGGCGGCGCGTGGCCGTGCTGCGGCACTTCGCGACGGTGACGCCACTGCCCGGCAAGGGCAGGTGTCGTGACGCTCAGTCGGGGCGCGGCCCTCGCCAGGTTCGCCGCCGCACCCGTGGCGTCGCTCGCGACGACCCGCCCAACGGGCGAACCGCACATCGTCCCGGTGACGTTCATCGTCGGCGGCGACACCGCCTACACCATGGTCGACGCCAAGCCAAAGACCACCACGGCGCTGCAGCGCCTCGCCAACATCGCCGCCAACCGGGCCGTGTCCATGCTCGCCCACCACTACGAGGACGACTGGACCGGACTGTGGTGGGTCCGGGTGGATGGGGAGGCTGTGATCTCCGAGGACCCGGAGGTCATGGCCGCCCTCCGCCGACCGTTCGGCGAGAAGTACCCGCAGTATCGGGATCAGCCGCCCGGCGGGCCGGCCATCGTGATCGGGATCACCGACGTCACCTGGTGGGATTGGTCCCGCTGAGAGGATGGGCCCACCGGCCAAAGTCGAGCGTCGAGGCAACCAAGGCGACACGAAAGGCGGAGGACCCGGGAGACCCCCGGCACTACCCGCTCTCGCGCAGGATCTCGTCGGCGGTGTGACCCTGGGCGAAGGCGGCGGCGCCACCCGGTAGCACCAGGCACGACGAGGTCGCCATCGCCACCCGCTTGCCGGCTGAATCGGTGATGTCACAGGCCGACACCCGCAGGCGCTTGCCGGAGTGCCGCACCTCGGCGGTGGCGGTGAGGTCGCCGGTGCCGACCAGAGCCGGTCGGGTGTAGCGGATGTTCATGTCGATGGTGGCGAAGACGTCACCGACATCCTGCATCGAGTAGACGGCGCCGCCCATCATGAAGTCGGCAAGCCACGCCAGCATCCCGCCGTAGATCGCCGGGCCGCCGTTGGAGAACCACGGCGACGTGGGCAGCGTCCCGACCACCCTGCCCGGCTGCATGTCGACCGGGCGCCACCCGGTGAGCCGCGTGATCGGGAAGTACACCTCGCCGGCCACCCCCCTGCGCTGAAGTTCCACCGGGGCCAGGCTCACGATGTCGTCGAGGGAGAAGTAACAGCCCTCCGAGGGTGGCTCGCGCAGATACGGGTCGGGCGGATCGGTGGGTCCCGTGTCAGGCTCCGGAAGGTCGGCGGTGGGATCGACCGGGACGTCGCCGATCAAGCAGCGAGTCGATCCGAAGCCGAGCAGGCGCCCGTTCTGGTCGGCGATCTCGATGCTCGACAGCCCGACCGTGGTTCCCAGATGAATGGTTCGTGCTCGTCCCACGATGTTCGTCGTCGCCCGGGTGATCGGGCGCACGAACGACATGTTGAGCTCCGTGGTGGTCGCCACCTTCCCTGCAGGGAGCCCGGTCCAGATGGCGAGGGCGAGCGGGGCATCGGCGAACAGGGCGAAGATGCCGCCCCAGTAGATGCCGAACCCGTCCTCCAGCCAGCGGGTGATCGGCATCGAGAATGTGCAGGTCCCGGGTCCGGCTTCGGTGGGTCGGGATCCGAGGAGACGGTTGATGGGACCGCCGGGCAGTTCGCCGCGAATGTAGCGACGCACACTGTCCAGGCCGGCAGTCTGGAAGGGGCGCAGGTCGCCGATGGCGCCCCGCACAGGCTCGTCGGGAACCAGATGGACCACGGCGCCACGCTAGCCAGACGGAGTGCCGCCAGCGGAGGCGTCTCGCCCCACGGAAGCGACAGGCCGCGTACGCTTGGCCCATGACGTCACGGGTCGAGCCACCGGAGATCGCCCGCGAGGCAATGAAGCGCCACGATTGGGAGGACGCCTACCGCGAGCTGTCGCAGGCCGACGAGCGGGGTCTCCTCGATGCCGCTGGCTTGCGAGCGCTCGCCGAGACCGCCTGGTGGACCGGTCGACCCGAGACCGTCCTCGAAGCCGCCGAACGGGCCTACGGCGCCTACCTCACCCAGAGCGACCCGGGTGGTGCGGCCCTGGCCGCCTACGAGCTGGCGCTCCAGCACGCCATCCGGCTCGGCGGCCCGATGGCCATGGCGTGGATCGCCCGAGCCGACCAGCACGCCGCCGAGGCGCCCGACTCGGCCGCGGCCGGCTATGTGAAGATGCTTCACGGGATCATGGCTCTCGAAGGAGGCGCCACCTTCGAGTTGGCGATCGAGAACTTCGATGCCGCCCTCGAGGTGGCCGGCCGCACCGGGGACGACAACTTGCAGGCCCTCGCCTCCCACCAGAAGGGAAGGGCCCTCTGTGGCCGGGGTGACCAGGCCGGTGGCATGGCCCTCATGGACGAGGCGATGGTGTCGGTGGTCGGGGGCCAGCTGACCCCGTTCGCCTCGGGAATCATCTACTGCTCGATGATCTCGGCGTGCGCCGACATCGGTGACATTCGCAGGGCGGCCGAGTGGACCGAGGCCACCACCAGGTGGTGTGAGCGGTTTTCGATCAACGGTTTCCCGGGCGTGTGTCGGGTGCACCGAGCCGGGGTCCTGCGACTGCGCGGTGACCTATCCAACGCCGAGAGCGAGGCCCGCCGGGCGGCCGAGGAACTCCCACGGTTCAACTTTCTGTCCGGCGTCGGGGAGGCCTTTTACGAGATCGGCGAGATCCGGAGGCGTATCGGCGACTTCGCCGGGGCTGACGACGCCTACGCCACCGCTCACGAGCACGGAAAGGTTCCCCAGCCGGGGCTCGCCCGGTTGCGCCTCGCCCAGGGGAACCTCGACTCGGCCCGCTCCGGAGTGAACCGGGCCCTCGCCGAGATGAAGGACCGCCCCAGGCGTGTCGAGCTGCTGAGCGCTCAGGCATTGATCGCCCTTGCCGCCGGAGACCCGGACTCGGCCACGGCCGCCGCCGACGAGATCGACGAGCTGGTCTCGGTGATACCGGGGACAACACTCGAGTCGGTGGCTGCCTCCACCAGAGGGGCGGTCCTCCTCGGAGCGGACGACCCTGAGGGGGCGCTCCCTCATCTCGGGCGCGCCCTGCGGGGGTGGCTGGACGTCGACGCCCCGTACGAGGCCGCCGAGGTCCGGCTGCTGCTGGGACGTGCCTACCGCGCCTCTGGGGACGACGAGACGGCGACGCTGGAGCTTCGCACGGCTCGCACCACCTTCGAGCGACTCGGAGCTGCCTGGATGGCCGAACGCGCTGGCGAGCTGCTGGGGGGCATCACGGCGGCGTCGGGCGAGCGGGTCCATCGGGCTCTGATGTTCACCGACATCGTGAAGTCGACCGATCTGGTCGGGGCCATCGGCGACGAGGCGTGGGAGACCCTGCTCGCCTGGCACGACCAGACGCTCCAGTCCCTGTTCGCCTCCCACGGGGGCGAGGTCGCCCACCACACCGGCGACGGTTTCTTCGTGGCCTTCGACGACACTGCCGCCGCGGTGCGCAGTGCCATCGCGGTCCAGCGAGCGCTGGCCGAGCACCGGCGAGCCACCGGCTTCGCCCCCACGGTGCGGATCGGGATTCACACCGCCGAGGCGACGCAACGCGGCCGCGACTACAGCGGCGGGCAAGTGCATGTGGCCGCTCGGGTTGCCGACCAGGCCGAGGGAGGCGAGATCGTCGTAACCGAGGCCGCTCTCGCCGAGGCGGGGACCGAGGTCCAGGCGTCGAAGCACCGTGAGGTCGCGCTCAAGGGCGTGGCCGCCCCGGTGGCCGTGGTATCCATCGACTGGCGCTGAGCGGAACCAGCAGACGCTTTCAGGCGCTCGAGTCGTCGGCGGCGCGCCCCACCAGGAACCAGGTCTCCATCGACCCCTTGCCCCGCACCTCGATCTCGCCGCGGGACTCGAATCGGTAGCGACCGTCGAGGAGCCGGCGATAGCGCGAGGTCACTTGAATCCGACCGGGGACACCGTGTGACTCCATCCTGCTCGCCGTGTTGACCGCGTCGCCCCACACGTCGTAGGTGAACTTGTGCGTCCCAATGACCGCACCCACCGCCCGGCCGGTGTCGATCCCGATGCGAAACACCACCGATGACTCGCCAAGGGGCATCCCGGCGACCTCAACCAGCAGGTCCAGAGCGAGCTCGGCAATGGCCTCGGCGTGATCCTCCCGGGCGATCGGCGCCCCGGCCACCACCTCGTAAGCATCACCGATCGTCTTGATCTTCTCCAGCCCGTGCCGCGCCACCAGGGCGTCGATGGCGGCGAATATCTCACCGAGATCGGCGACGACGCGTTCGGGCGGCAGCGCAGCGGTGGTGGAGGTGAAGCCGACGATGTCGACGAACAGGATGCTCACTGCGGGGAGCTCGTCGGCGATCACCCGCTCGCCCGCCTTGAGCCGTTCGGCGATCTCGCCGGGGAGCACGTTGAGAAGCAGCGCGTCGGCCAGCTCGCGCTGCTCCTGGATGACGGCGCGCGCCCTGGTCCGCTCGCCGTCGAAGAACCGGAGCCCGGCGAAGTAGGTGAGGCCGACGGCGATGGCGTTGATCACGAAGAAGGTGCGAGCCATGGTCCCGGGAAGGGGTGCGACCTGCTCTGCCAGCCTCGAGTCGAGGAATCCGGACAAGACGGAAAGGCCGATGAAGCCGACCACCCAGCGACCGACCGGGGCACCGAACATGACGGCTAAGGCCGGAACCATGAGCCCCCAGGTGGAAACGGCTCCCGAGTGCTGGTATCCGCCAAGCACCCATTGCAGGAGGAACGGGAGCACCGTCATCGTCACCAGGACCACCGTTCGCGGGACCCGAATGCGAGCGGTCCGGTAGAGGAAGGCCAGGGCGACGATCGCTACCACGACGTAGGAGTAGGGGATGAGAGCGGCGAGGGGACGCCCGACCATCAGATAGACCGATCCCCACACCATCGCAGGCGGCACGATCAGCAACGACACCGCGGTCAGGGTCGCCTTCTCCAGGCGGACCGCGTCGTCGTCGCCCGGGGCCGCGCCGAACCCGGCGACCCATGTGGTGAGACGCGACATGGGGCCACCCTATTCGGTACGACGGTGCCCGAGCTTGGGAAGCATCAGGGTCTTTCGGCCCTGGAGAGGGGTCGTGTACCTCCGTACTTTGTGAAGTAATTCACTAATGGTTGGCCAGGAGCCAGCCGAGAGAGAGGTAGCACGAGCATGCAGCGTCGCAACATCTTCTGGACCGTGGGCGCACTGGTCCTCGGTCTCATCGTCGGCGTGGCCGGTGCCCGGCTGGGCTTCGGATCCGCGTCCGGCGGAAACCTTGCGAACATCGCCGCCGAACGCGGCCTCACAGGTGCAGAGGCCGAAGCGGCCCTGGCGACGTTCGTACCGCCCGGTGCCCACGACGAGTACCTGATCTTCGCCTCCGGAGGTCATAGCGGGCAGATGCACGTGATCGGCGTCCCGTCGATGCGCCTGCTCAAGACCATCCCCGTGTTCGCCCCTGACGCCTGGTCGGGCTACGGATACGGGGCCGACTGGAGCATGGAACTGCTCGCCGGGGGCTCGGATGCGAGTCAGAACGAACCGCTGACCTGGGGCGACACCCATCACCCGGCCCTGTCGGAGACCGGCGGCGACTACGACGGTCGCTTCCTGTACATCAACGACCGGGCCAACGGTCGGATCGCCATGATCGACCTGCGCGACTTCAAGACCAAGCAGATCATCGACGTCCCGAACATGGAGAGCTCCCACGGCGGTGTGTTCGCCACGCCGAACACGGAGTACGTCCACATCTCGGCGAAGACGCCCTCTCCGATCTTCTTGGAGAGCGGGTACGCCCCGCTCGACGAGTACCAGGAGCACTACCGCGGCGTCTCGAACTTCATGGCGGTCGACCCGGAAACCGGCCGCATGGACCTCGACCGCAGCTTCCAGATCGAGCTGCCGCCGTACAACCAGGACCTCGCCGATGCCGGGAAGCTGGCCAGTGAGGGCTGGGCGTTCATCAACTCGTACAACGTCGAGATGGCAACCGGCGGGAACCTGGAAGGCAATCCGCCCATCGAGACGGGTGCCATCGCCTTCGACTACGACTACCTGCACATCATCAACTGGGAACTGGCCGAGCAGGTGGTCGCCGAGGGCAAGTTCGAGATGGTCAACGGGATGCGGATGATCCGCCTGCAGACGGCGATCGACGAGGGCATCCTGTGGTTCGCTCCTGAGCCACGGAACCCCCACGGCGTCGACGTTTCGCCCGACGGCAACTACATCGTCGTCTCCGGCAAGCTCGACCCGAACGCCACCGTGTACTCGATCGACCGGATCGAGGCGGCCATCGCCGCCGGCGACATCGAGGGCTACGACCCCTTCGGCGTCCCGGTGCTGCGCTTCGACGCCGTCATGGAGGCCCAGGTGGAGCTCGGTGGCGGTCCGCTGCACACCCAGTTCGACAACCGTGGCAACGCCTACACCAGCCTGTTCGTGGAGAGCGCGGTGGCCCGGTGGACGCTGGGACCCGAGGCCGGTGTCGCCGAAGGCGACGCCTTCACCCTGGTGGACAAGATCCCGGTGCACTACAACATCGGGCACCTGGTGACCGCTCATGGCGACACCGTCAACCCGCACGGTCGCTATCTGGTGGCGCTCAACAAGTGGGCCATCGACCGACACACACCGGTGGGAACGTTGCATCCGCAGAACTTCCAGCTGATCGACATCGATTCACCGGAACTCCGGATCCTGCGTGACATGCCGATCGGGTTCGGCGAGCCGCACTACGTGCAGATGATCGCCGTCGACAGGCTGGCCGACGTGTGGACGGCCTACCCGATGGGGACCGATCCGCTGACCATGGCGACCTCGGAGGTCGTCACCGCCCCAGGCGAGGAGCGAATCGAGCGCGTCGGCGACACCCTTCACGTGTACATGACGGCACGGCGCAGCACGTTCACCCCGGACGTGATTCGTGCCCGTCAGGGCGACACGGTGGTGATGCACATCACCAACATCGAGACCGCACAGGACGCTACCCATGGCTTCGCCATCCCCAGGTACAACGTCCAGGCGAGCCTGGACCCCGGTGAAGTGCTGACCGTGGAGATCGTCGCCGACCGCTCCGGATCGTTCGCCTTCTACTGCACCGAGTTCTGCTCGGCCCTGCACCTGGAGATGCAGGGATGGCTGCTCATCGAACCCTGACCGACGACCGGCCCGGTGGCGCGCACCCCGCGCCACCGGGCCCACGACCCACTACGAAAGGACACGACATGCGATACAGACACCTGGCACTGATGGCGGTCATCGCCATCGCTCTCGCCGCCTGCGGCGGAGGAGACGAGACCACCACCACCGCCGCCCCGACCACGACCGCTGGAGGAGCCGGCGTGGAAGTGATCATCGGGGCGACCGAGTTCGAGTTCGATCCCGACGAGCTCACCGTCCCGGCGGACACGGAGATCACCCTCACATTGGTCAACAACGGGGTGGTGGAGCACGACATCACCATCGACGAGCTCGACTTCCACCTGCTGGCCCGGCCCGGTGAGACGGTGAGCACCACGCTGACGGTCCCTGCCGGCATCTACATGGTCTATTGCGCCGTTCCCGGCCATCACGAGGCGGGGATGATGGGCACGCTGATCGCGACCGGATAGTGATCCCCTCCTCATCCGCCGCGACCGATTCGCCCGTCACTGTTGGCGGCGGGGAGCCTGGCTCCCCGCCGCCAACACGACGCTCGACGCGGTTGATAACGGCGGCACTCGCCACAGCCCTCATCGCCCTCGCCATCGTCCTGCCCATCTGGCGCTCGAGCCTGAGCGCCCCGCAATACCCGGGGGGACTCGAGTTCGTCGCCTACGGCGACCGGGTCGAAGGTGACCTGCAGGAGATCGACAGCCTCAATCACTACGTCGGCATGCGCCCCTTCCGCACCGACCATCTCCCCGAGATGGCCCTGTGGCCGGTTGGGATCGTTGGTGCCTTCGCCGCCATCGCCGTCGCCGCCTTCCTCCGGGTCCGGTGGCCTCTCATCGCTCGCCTGGCCCGCCTCTATCTCTGGCTCCTCCCCGTCACCATCCTCGGGGTCATCCAGGTGCGCCTCTACCAGTTCGGCCACGATCTCGACCAGGGCGCCGCTTTTCGGATGGACGGATTCACCCCGCTCGTGATCGGCCCCACCAAGGTGTGGAACTTCACCGCCTGGTCGATGCCGGGCACCGGGATCTACGCCATGCTCGCCGCGGCGGCGGTGCTCTCGTTCGGGCCCCGGCTGCTCGCCAGGATTCGCCCGGCAGCCCTTGCGACCGCGCTCATACCCGTCCTGCTCATCGGGACGCTTACCCCTCTCGCCGCCGCCGAGACCCGGCTCGATCTCGCAGCGCTGCTGGCGGCGGCCCCGGACGGGGCGACCATCACCCTCGAGCCCGGGACCTACACCGGCAACGTGGTGATCGACCGACCGGTCACCATCGACGGAGCCGGGAACGCCTCGATCGTCGGCGACCGCGCCGGCACCGTGGTCACGATCGCCGCGCCCGGGACCACGATCCGCGGGGTCGCGGTCAGCGGCAGCGGACCCGGTCCGAGCGGCAGCCCCGCGGGCATCCGAATCGAGGCCGATGACGCCGTCGTCGACGGCGTGGTCGTCACCGATTCCTACATCGGGATATCCGTGGCCTCGGCGGCGCGAATTCGCATCGTCGACAGCCACGTGATCGGCCGGGGCGGGACCGTCGGTGGCGACGACCATGCCGTCGGGGGCGACGATCTCGCCGGTGGCGGTCGCGGCGACGGCATCTCCCTGTGGCACGTCGACGACATCCTGGTGCGCAACACGACCGTCGAAGGCGTGCGGGATGCGATTTTCGTGTCGTTCGGATCGGGCACCCTGATCGACGGTAACCGCCTCGTGGACAGTCGCTACGGCGTCCACTCGATGTTCGCCGGCAGCCTCACCCTGGCCGAGAACGTGGTGCGCGGCAACCTTTCGGGCGCCGTCCTCATGTACGGCGGTCCGGCTCTGATCCTGCGAAACCAGCTGACCGACAGCACCTCGGCCTCTACCGGATTCGGCCTGCTCGTCAAAGACGTCGCCGACGTCGAGGCCGTGGAGAACGTGGTGATGCGCAACCGGGTCGGCATCCATGTCGATGGGCAGGCGTCCGGTGAATCGCCCATGAGGTTCACCGCCAACACCATCGCCGACAACCAGGTCGGCGTCGTGTTCTACCCCTCGGCCGAGGCGGTCTTCATGGCCAACTCGTTCATCGACAACGCCGTGCAGGTCCTACAGCAGGGCCGGGGAACGGCGGACGGGATCCGCTGGAACGACCGCGGCCACGGCAATCATTGGAGCACCTACCGCGGCTACGACAACGGCCTCGGCAGGGGTACGACGCCCCACGCCGAGGGGAGCACCGTCGAGCGGGTCCTGGTCAGAGCACCGGTACTGATGCCGCTGGCATCGAGCCCTGCCTTCCGGCTGATCCGAGCCATCGAGGAGCGATGGTCCCTCCAGCATCCGATCCTCGTCGACCCGCTCCCGCTGACCAGGTCGGCGTCACCACCGGTGCCGCGCGACGCCGCGCAGCCGATCGCCGGGGTCGCCCTCGCCGCCATCGGGATCGCCGCCACCCTGGTATCCGTGCGAGCACTGCGTGGCGGGTTCCCGACCCACCGTCCGGGGGTCTCGGGATGAGCTTCCTCGGAGCACGCACCACCGGCCTCGAGATCCTCCGCCTGAGCAAGGCCTACCGCGGTCGGACCGTGCTCGACCACATCGACCTCGAAGTCGACCGGGGATCGATCCTCGCGGTCACGGGGTCCAACGGGTCGGGAAAGAGCACGCTGCTGCGGTGCGTGGCCGGGCTCGCCTCCTGCACCGGAGTCGTCCTGTTCGACGGCGAGCGGATCGCCACCGTCCGCGGCCGGGTGGGTTACCTCCCCCAGGTCCCGGGCCTCCACTCCTGGGCGAGTGTCGCCGAGGTGATGTCGTACTTCGGCCGCCTCCGCGGGGTCGACGACCCCATGGCCGGCGTGCCGGACGGATTCCTGCCCGATGCCTCAGGCCGCATCGGCGTGCTGTCCGGCGGGCAGCGTCAGCGGGTCGCCCTCGCCGTTGCGCTCCTCGGGGCGCCGTCCCTCCTGCTCCTCGACGAGCCCTCGGCGAACCTGGACGACACCGCCCGCGACACCCTGTGGAGCCTGCTGAGAGCAGCCACCGACGACGGCGCCACCGTGCTCGTGGCGACCCCCAAGGACGCCAACCTGGGACCGCTCGCCGACCGAACCGTCCGCATCGTGGACGGTGTCCTCAGCGAATCTATGGCCGCCACGGAGGGCGACCGGTCCCTCGTCGTGTGTGGCGACCTCCAAGGAGGTGTCCGATGATCGCCGCCCGGGGTGTCGGCAGGACCGTCGCCGCCTGGGAGATGCGCAGCGCGGCACGCACGCGATGGCTCCTGGGGGCCGCCCTCATCTATGGGGTCGGCGCCGTCGCCCTCACCCTGGTCGGGTTGCGCTCGCTGCGCGATCTGGGTGTCGGGGGAACCGGTGCCGCCATCGATGGGATCCTCGCCATGGGCGTGCTCCTCTCACCACTGATGGGGCTCCTCGTCGGCGCATCGTCCATCGCCGGTGCACGAGAGCAGGGGACACTGGCCATGCTGGCGGCCCAGCCGATTCGCCGCCGGACCATCCCCCTGTCGACGATCACCGGACTCACGCTGACCATCTGGGCGGCGATCGGCGTCGGTCTGGGCCTGGCCGCGGTGATCCTGTCACCGGTCGCCTCCGGCCGGGAACTCGTCGGACTGGCGGTTGCTGCCGGGGCCAGCCTGGCCGCGGCCGCGGTGGGGGTATCTATAGGCGTCGCCGTATCCGCGATCGCCTCCACCCGGAGTCAGGCCACTGCGGTCGCGGCCGCCATCTGGTTCACCACGGCGCTCGGATTCGACCTGATGCTCGCCGCGGTGGGGCCTGCCATCCGCCTCGGACCGGTGGGATTCCTCTGGTCGGTGCTGCTCAATCCGCTCGAGTCCATCCGACTGCTCGCGTTCTCGATCATCGATCCGGCGACGCTGGGCCCATTCGGTGTGTACATGGCGGACACCTTCGGCACCGCAGGAACCATCGGGATCCTGGCGGGCGCTGTCGCCTTCTGGATCGTGACTCCTGCGATGACGGCGGTCAGGGCGATCCAACGCCGCGACGTGTGACCGGTCGACGAGAGGACTGATCCCGTGCAGATGAGACTCGGCAAGCGAGCCGACTACGCCGTCCGCGCCGTCCTCTCACTGGCACGGACGTGGCGGCCCGGCCAACCCCTCAGGAAGGCCCGACAGATCGCCGGGGAAATGGGGATTCCGGAGAAGTATCTGCCGCAGCTGCTCGCGGCACTCGTCCGGGCAGGGTTCGTCGAGTCGGTGACCGGCCCCGAGGGCGGCTATCGCCTCGTCGATAGCCCGGACCGGGTCACCCTCCTCCAGGTCATCGAAGCCGTGGAGGGGCCGCTGGAGTCCACCGAGTGCGTGCTGCGGGGGGGCCCGTGCCACTGGGACGACCGCTGCGCCATCCACGAGCACTGGTCGGGAGCGCAGGACGCCATGCGGGATCACCTGCACGCCACCACCTTCGCCTCCATCGTGCACACCGACGAGATGCTGGAGACTCACTCCGACGGCAGCGCCTCCGACTCCTCGACGGCCACCGCACCTTTGCCGTAGCCGAGGACCAGGTCGAGCGCCGAGGCCGCCGCGTCGACGAAGGGCCGAAGGATGAACTCGGGTCCGGCTGCCGACAGTCGCTTCGCCGCCGCGTCGTCGAGGGCGACGACCGCCACCTTGCCGGGATAGCCGTGGCTGCGAAGCCCGTGGAGCAGCGTCAGCTGCGTCTCCACGCTGGGGATGGTGCAGATCACCCAGGTGGAACGCGCCAGCGGCAGGGTCTCCAGGAAGTCGAGATCCTCGGCGTCCCCGTACAGCGTCGTGATCGGCTGGTCGGACCAGAAGTCGGCGAGCCTGGGGTCCACATCCACTGCTATCGCCCGCTTCCCGGCCGCCAAGAGGCCGCGAGCGATCCCGGACCCGAGCCGACCCAGGCCGTAGAGGATCACGTCGATGTCGCGCTCGTCGTCCTTCTCCGAAACGTCGCGGGGCCGGCGTCGGTCGAACACCGACAGCACCCTCTCCAGGCGCCGGTAGAGGCCCCGAGCATGGGGAAACACGTAGGTGGAGACCGCGATCGTGATGAGGCCCACCACCGTGATCAGGCTCACCGTGTCGGCCCCGATGTGCCCCAGACTCAACCCGAGCGCGGCCAGGATCAGCGAGAACTCGCTGATCTGAGCGAGCGACACGCCAACGACGAACGAGAGCCTGGCCGGGTATCGCATCAGCCCCATGATCGCGAGCACCACGATCGGCTTTCCGACCAACACGACCGCCGAGAGAATTGCCGCAGCAGCGAGCTGCTGCCGAGCCTCTCCGACCTCGATCTGCGATCCCAATGCGATGAAGAAGAACAACAACAGGAAGTCGCGAAGGCTCACCAATCGGGCCGCGATCGCCTCCCGGAAGGGGGTCGATGCCAGCGAGAAACCGGCGAGGAAGGCTCCGACCTCCGTGCTGAACCCGAGGAGCTCGGTGACCGCGGCCACGACGACGGCCCAGGTGACTCCGAAGATCACCAGCAGCTCGTTCACCCTGGCGAACTCGTGGACCAACCGGGGAAGCACGAAGCGCATCAGCAGGGCCATCCCGGCGAGCAGGGCCGCACCCTTTGCGCCGACGAGGCCCACCTCAGTGAGCACCGACCCCCCGCGAACCCCCCCGATCGCGGTGAGCACGATCATCGCCAGCACCACGACGATGTCCTGAACGATGAGGACGCCAACCGCGATCCGGCCGTGGAGCTGATCGATCTCCCTCCTATCGGTGAGCAGCTTGATAACGATGATCGTCGACGAGAAAGCGAGAGCGAGGGCCACGTAAAGCGACTCGGTGACGCCCATGCTTAGGAGCCGGGCCACCCCGAAGCCGAGCGCCGAGCTGAAAACGACCTGACCCAACCCGGTGGCGAGAGCGACCGGACCGGTAGCCCGCACCAGGTGGAAGTCGAGGCGGAGCCCGACGACGAAGAGGAGCAGGGCGATACCGAGCTCGGCCATCAGTTCCACCGGCCCCTCGGCCACGACCCAGCCGAAGCCGACCGGCCCCACGAGAACACCGATCCCGATGAAGGCGATGATCACCGGCTGACGCAGCCGACTGGCCGCCAGGCCAGCCAGGGCGGCCAGACCGAGTATCACCGCCAGGGTGACGAACGTGTCGTGTGGCATCGAACCGACCCTCCCCGGACCTGTCGGGCAACGGTACCGGCTCGACGGACCCGGATTCGACGTCGGTATATCGTGGTGGCCGTCCAAGCCGGGGAGGGGCAGTGAGCAACGCCATCGAAGTCAGCGGGCTGCGCAAGTCCTACGGAGCGACCGTGGCACTCGACGGACTCGACCTGCACGTCCGTACCGGAGAGGTGCACGGATTTCTGGGGCCGAACGGCTCCGGCAAGACGACCACCATCCGCATCCTCCTCGGACTGATCCGGGCCGAAGGCGGGCGAGCGGTCCTCCTCGGCGGCGACCCGTGGAACGACGCCGCCGAGCTCCACCGGCGGCTCGCCTACGTGCCCGGTGATGTGAGCCTGTGGCCGAGCCTCAGCGGCGGCGAGGTCATCGACCTCCTCGGGCGGCTGCGCGGCGGTCTCGATCAGAAGCGCCGGGCCGACCTCATCGATCGATTCGCCCTGGACCCCACCAAGAAGGGCCGCACCTACTCCAAGGGCAACCGGCAGAAGGTGGCCCTCATCGCCGCTCTCTCCTCGGACGTCGAACTGCTCATCCTCGACGAGCCCACCGCCGGACTCGATCCGCTGATGGAAGCCACCTTCCGCGAACTGATCACCCACGAACGCACCAATGGACGCACGGTCCTGCTCGCCAGCCACATCCTCGCCGAGGTGGAAGCACTGGCCGACCGGGTGAGCATCATCCGAGATGGACGCACCGTCGAATCCGGGACCCTGGAGCAGCTGCGGCACCTCACCCGAACCTCGGTGGACGTCGTCGCAACCACCCCTCCGACGAGCCTCGAACGGATGGCGGGGGTGCACGACCTGGTGATCGACGGCAACCGCGCCCGCTTCGAAGTCGATGGCGAGGCCCTCGGCGCCGTGATGAGCCACGTGGCGGGACTCGGGATCGAGAGCCTGATCTCCCAGCCACCGACCCTCGAGGAGCTCTTCATGCGCCACTACGGCGCATCGCCGGCCACCAAGGACGCATGAGTTCCTACGTCGGCGTCCGCCCGCTGATCCGGCTCATCCTGCGGCGCGACCGATTCCTGCTCCCGATCCTCACGGTGTTGCCCGCGGTCATGGTCGGTGCCACGGCAGCCGCCTTCGCCGACCTCTACCCGACCGACCAGGCGAGGGAACAGTTCGCCACGCTCGTGGCCACCAACCCGGGGATCACCGCCTTCCTGGGCCCGCTCCACGGCACGAGCATCGGGGCCCTCACCTTCTGGCGGACGGTGATCGTCGCCGTGATGCTCGCTGCCCTCCCCGGGGTGTTCCTGGTGATCCGCCACACCCGTGCCGAGGAGCAGGCGGGCCGTCGCGAACTGATCGGGTCGACCGTCGTCGGACGCCACGCCCCCCTGGCCGCCGCCCTGCTCGTCGCCGCTGCCTGGAGCATCCTTATGGGGGCGGGGGTCGCCGCCGGCCTCCTCGCCACCGGACAGCCTGGGGCGGGCTCACTTGCCGCCGGCGCAGCCTGGGCGGGACTCGGCCTCGCCGGAGTGGGGATTGGCGCCCTGACCGCGCAGCTGTTCGAGAATCCCCGGACCGCCCGAGGACTCGCCGGGGGCATCCTCGCTCTCGCCTATGTGCTGCGAATCGTCGCCGACGTCGCCGGTGGCGCACTGGCCGGGCTCAGCTGGCTATCGCCGATCGGGTGGATGCATGAGATACGGGCGTTCGACGGTGAGCGGTGGCCGGTGGTCGGCCTGTTCATCGGGTTCGCCGCAGTGACGACGGCCGCGGCGGCAGCGCTGTCGACCCGGCGCGACCTCGATGCCGGAGTCTGGGCGACCCGCCCCGGTCCGGCTGCTGCCACTCGCGGGCTGAGTAGCCCGAACGGCCTGGCCCGACGGCTGCACCGGGGAGCGTTCGTGGGATGGACGGTCGGGATCGTCGCCTACGGTGTCATCGTCGGCGGCCTGGGCCCCAGCATGGCGGACGTACTCGAGGACAACCCGCAGCTCATGGAGATCCTCGACCGCATCGGCGGCGAGGGTGCCTTCATCGACATCTTCCTGTCGGCCGGCCTCGGCTTCATCGGTCTCATCGGCGCCGCCTACGCCGTGCAGGCGGCCCTTCGGCTCCGGGGCGAGGAGTTGCTAGGCCATGCCGAGACCGTCCTCTCCACTCCGGTGGACCGAGTCCGGTTCGCCGGCTCGCACTCGCTGATGGCCTCCATCGGCCCGGCGCTGGCGATCCTCGCCGGAGGGCTTGCTGCTGGGATCGCCTACGGGGCGGTCACCGACGACCTGGGGGTCCAGGCGCCGCGACTGCTCCTGGCGTCAGCTGCCTACGTGCCGGCAGCGCTCGTCATGGGTGCGCTCACCGTCGCTCTGTTCGGGCTGCTCCCCCGAGCCTCCTCGTGGGCCTGGGCCGTGCTGGTCACCTTCCTGCTGCTGGGCCAGCTCGGTCCCATCCTCGGCCTGGAGCAGACGGTGATGAACCTCTCCCCGTTCACCCACACTCCGGCGGTGCCGGGAGCGCCGCTGCGGATCGCCCCACTCGTCGGACTCACCATGGCCGCAGGGGGGCTGTTCGCCGCCGGTCTCGCCGGCTTCCGGCGCCGCGACGCCGCCATCGGCTGAACCGCCCAACGGCGGGCCCGCACCCCCACCCTTGGGATAGGCGCGCCCCACCCCTACGATCGGTGGTGAGCAACCCGAAGGATCCGTGATGAACCCCAACGCCGTGATCGAGAAGATTGACCTCGGGATGCCGTGGCCCGGTCTCGACCCCTTCATCTTCACCGTCCATCACGTCGACCACTATCCGGCCGGTGACGACCGCCTCGGGCCGGACCGTTCACTCCTCGCCGGCCGCAACCTCGGCGCGGACTTCTCCTACCAGGACGGGTGGAGCATGTACCACGGCGACCACGTCCCCGGCTTCCCCCAGCACCCCCACCGCGGGTTCGAGACGGTCACCGTGGTTCGCCGCGGCTATGTGGACCACTCCGACTCTCTGGGCGCCACCGCCCGTTATGGCGAGGGTGACGTGCAATGGCTGACCACTGGCAGCGGGATCATGCACGCCGAGATGTTCCCGCTCCTCGACCCGGCGGGCGACAATCCGCTGGAGCTGTTCCAGATCTGGCTCAACCTGCCGCCACAGTCGAAGATGGTCCCGGCCCACTTCGGCATGCTGTGGGCGGAGGACATCCCGAAGCTCGAGCCCGCCCCCGGCGTGCGGGTGGAGCTCTTCTCGGGTCCCTGGAACGGTGCGCCAGCTCCACCGTCGCCGCCGCCTGACTCGTGGGCGTCGCGATCGGGCTCCCACCTGGGGATCTGGCACATCACGCTCGAACCCGACGCCGGGTGGGCGCTACCGCTGGCGCCGGCTTCGGTGAACCGGACGCTCCACATGGTCGGCGGAACCATCGTCGACGTCGCCGGAGTGTCGGTAGAGCCGAAGTCTGGTGTGCGGCTCCGCGCCGATACCGAAACGGCCATCGTGAATCGGGGCGATACTGCAACGTTTCTCCTGCTTCAGGGCGAGCCGATCGGTGCCCCCGTGTTCCAGATGGGGCCGTTCGTCATGAACACGCCCGAGGAACTGCGCCAGGCGTTCGACGACTACCGCGCCACCCAATTCGGTGGCTGGCCCTGGTCGGGGCCGAGCCCGGTGCACGCCCGCGACGAGGGCAGGTTTGCGCTCCACGCCGACGGCAAGGTGGAGCACCGAGATCGTCAGACGGCGTAAGCCGATCGCATGACCGTCGTCACAGTCATCACCGGCGACATCACCCATCAGCAAGTTGACGCCATCGTCAACGCCGCCGGCGAGGGACTACACCACGGCGGTGGCGTAGCCCTGGCGATTGCCGAGGCCGGAGGCCCGGCGATTCGGGAGGAGTCCGATCAGTGGATCGCAGACCACGGACCGCTCAGCCCCGGCGTCGCCGCCGTCACCTCCGCAGGCGACATGCCGGCCCGAATCGTGATCCACGTCGCCGGCCCACGGTATGGCGAGGGCGGAGACGACGCCGCCCTGCTCGCCCTGGCGGTCGACACAGCCCTCGACACCGCCGTCGCGCAGGGCTGCCGGTCGGTTGCGATGCCCGCCATCTCCGCCGGCATCTTCGGCTACCCCCTCGCCGAGGCCTGCCGGGTGATCGCCGACGCGGTGACCGCCTGGATCGGATCCAACCCGGACACGCTGGAGGAAGCGCGGCTGATCGGCTTCGACGACGCCACCACGGACGCGTTCCGACTGGCGTCGGACAACGGGTAGCGCACTCCCAGCTACCCCTTCCGACTCTCCCAGGTCTCCCAGTGGACCACGTCGCCAAAGGGCCGTCGGTCGGGCCGAGTGATCGGCTTCAGGGGCCGGTCCGCCGGGTAGCCCAGCGTCATGATCAAGGCGGCAAAGCGGTCCTCGGGTAGGCCGAGGATCTCGGCGGCGAGCGCCTTGTCGTCCACGTACACGATGCCCGAACCGATCCCGAGCGACGTGGCCGCGAGCGTCATGGACGATGCCTGTTGTCCGAGATCGAAGTGGAGGACGGTGCCGCCTCTCGGGTCGTCACCGACGGGGGCGACCATGACGATCGCCGCCGCCGCCTCCGCCACGGGGCCGGCGGCTTGCCACACCCGTGACAGCGCAACCAGTCGCGTGCGATCGGTCATGACGACGAGGTCCCACGGCTGACCGTTCTTGGACGACGGAGAGCGACGACCCGCCTCGGCGATCCGCTCCAGGTCCTGGCGAGAAATCGTACGGTCGGTGAAGTCGCGTACGTTGCGGCGAGTCCGGATGGCATCCCAGGTGTCCATGACCTGAGGCTACCGCCGGCAAATCACTCCGAGCGGCGCGTTCCGGCGCCCGAGAGCGCCCCAACCCACACGCCGAGGAGGACGATCGCTCCCCCGGCGACCCCGGCGACTGTCACTCGCTCGTCGGCGATGAGCGCGCCGAACACCATCGCCGCGATCGGCATCAGCGCCGGCATGTACGCCACTGCCGAGGCGGTCCACCGGCTGAGGGTGAACAGGAACAGTCCGAACAGCACGAGCGACCCGATCACGATCAGGTAGACGAGCGCCAGCCACGTGCTGGCGTTCTGCGGGACCACCCAGGACTCGCCGGTAGCGACAGACAGGGCGAGGAGCAGCACGCTGCCCACCGCCATGGCGGTGGCGTTGGTGGCAACGGGATCGGCGGGTGGGAACAGCTTGAGCACGACGCCCGAGTACCCGGCTGCCAGGGCGCCACCCAGGACGGCGAGCATCGGCAGGAGTTCGATCCGAGCATCGGCTGGAGCATTCGCCAACACGGCGATACCCCCGATCACGATCACCGAGCCGACGAGTCCCCTGAACCGAAACGGCTCGAGGCGGTGGATGGCGACCACGAACAGGGTTAGCAGTGGCGTGGACGCCAGCAGCACCGAAGCGACGCCTGCGTTGAGAGACTGGAGCGCCCAGTACAGGAGCGCGTACACCGCCGTGAACGAAAGGACCCCGTAGATCACGGTTCCGACCAGGGCCCGGCCCCTGGGGAACCTGCTCCGGCGCAGACGCATCACGACCAGGAGCAGGACGGCGGCGATGGCGAATCTGGCCCCGGCGCCGAACAACGGCGGCAGTTCCCTGTTGGAGAAGCGAACGGCGACGAAGTTCATGCCGCCGATGGTCACGGCGATGGCGAAGGCAGCAAGCGTTGTCCGCTCCGGGCCCGTGGCCGGCTCCCGCATCGCGAGAATGATGGCAGGGGGGACGCCCGCGTGTCGGCGTTCGAGGAACCGGCAGACCGCGGCCGTCGTCCAATCGGCGACACACACAACCCCTAGAGAAAGCGAAACGAACATGCGCAGGTCACTGATCCTGTTGGTTGGAGTGGCCGTGCTCATCACGGCCTGCGGAACGGACGCAGGACGCGTCGGAAGCGCGAGCACCGACAAGACCACCGGGATCTCGGTGACCGGCCGGGGCCGGGTCGCCGGTACCCCGGACACGATGACCATCACCCTGGGTGTGTCGGTGCAACGCGATGGCGTGGACGAGGCGACCGCCGACGCCGCCGCCCTCACCAACGCCATCATCGGTGCCGTCACCGCCAACGGTGTGGCCGCCGAGGACGTGCAGACGGCGAACTACGCGGTCTATCCCGAGTACGACTGGTCGGGCAACCGCCAGCGCCTCATCGGCTACCGGGTCACCAACGAGCTGCGTGTCAAGGTGCGCGACCTGGACAACGCCGGTGCGGTCATCGATGCCGCCACGGCGGCCGGCGGCGACGCCATGGTCGTCGGTGGCCTGTCGTTCAGCATCGAGGACAACACGGCCCTGCTCGAGTCCGCCCGCGAGGCGGCATGGAATGACGCCGAGGCCAAGGCCCGGCAGTTGGCCGAGCTCTCCGGGGCGAGCCTCGACGGCGTCATCTCGATCGTCGAGACCATCGACCACTCGTTTCCCCCGGTGTACTTCGAGCGAGCCGCCGGGGACGATGGCGGGATGACCCCGATCGAGCCGGGGCAGTCCGACGTGACGGTGACCATCCAGGTCGTCTTCGCCATCGGCTGAGCGATGCGCAGGGGTCGGGAGCGGTGCGCTCCCGACCCCTGACGCGTCCTGGAGGCCAGCGGTAGGCTGAGTCCATGCCCAAATACCTGTTCCAGGCCAATCTCAACAGCGACGGCGTAGCCGGCATCATCCAGGAGGGCGGGACGGCCCGCGTCGGGGTGGTCAACAGTGCCATCGAGGCACTGGGCGGCACCGTCGAGGCGTTCTACTTCGCCTTCGGCGACGCCGACTCGGTGCTCATCGCCGACCTGCCCGACAACGAGGCCGCAACTGCGTTCGCCCTCGACGTGGCCGCCTCTGGCCGGGTATCGGTGACGACGACGGTGCTCGTGACCCCCGAGGAAGTCGACCGGGCCATCGCCAAGCGACCCGGATTCCGGGGTCCGGGGGCCTGACCCACCGAGGATTCAGGCGCCGAGTGCTTCGCGGACGAGGCGGTTGACCAGCGCACCGTCGACACCGCGTGGGCCGTTCTTCATGATGTGGCCGACCACCTGGCCGAGCTGCTTGGCCTCGGTCGCCTGCAGCTCCTTGATGGCGATCCGCACGACCTCCCGGGTCTCGTCTTCGGAGAGCCCCTGTGGGAGCCACCGGCTCAGATAGTCGATCTCGAAGGTGAGCTTGGTCACGGCCTCCGCGCCGCGCTCACCCAGGGCAGCGAACTCATCGCGTGCCTTGTCCATCTTCTTGCTGTAGGCAGCGATGACCGATCGGTAGAGGGCGTCGTCGGCCTCACCGGAGAAGCCGGGCTCGGTCTTCGCCCTGGACACCTCGGTCTCGATCTGACGGATCACGTCGAGACGATCGCGGTGGCGCGCCTTCATGGCGTCCTTCAATTCGGCGGTGAGTTCTTCGTGGATGGCCATACGGCCGAGAATCGTACCCGCTCGGGCATAAAACCCCGTTCGACGGGGTAGTACGAGGCGACGAAAAAACCTCTTGACCCCGGCGGGTCGGATGGCCTATCGTTCTAGGCGCTTGTGAACCCGTTCACAATGCACGAGTGAGGGACCAAGAAGATCATGTTGACCATCACCGATTGGCGAGAACTGGCGGCGTGTCGAGACTCCGACCCCAGCCTGTTCTTCCCGATCGGAACCACGGGGTCTGCGGTAGAGCAGATCGAAGCCGCCAAGGCCATCTGCGCGCAGTGCTCAGTCCAGGAAGAGTGCCTCACCTACGCCCTGGAGACGAACCAGGAAGCCGGGGTGTGGGCGGGCTATGCCGAGGACGAGCGCCGGCGCCTCCGGAAGCGCTGGCTCGCCGAGCGGCGCCGCCGCGCTTCCTGAGGGGGTGAGCGAATAGGCTCGCCCCCTGAGCGTTCCTCACTCCGCCTGAAGAACCCTCAGACGCTGAAGCCGACGCGTCGGTCCCGGCTGGGTTCGACGTCGATGTAGGCGATCTTGTCGACGACGATCCCGTGACGGTGCCCCTCGCGATCGGTCACCCACCACACCCGGGCACCGCCGGCGACGGCGTCCTCGAACTCGCGCATGAAGTGGTCGGCATCTTCGACGTCGAGGTCGACTTCGCGGGGAACTTGGCTGAGGCCGATCTTGGCGCGGATCTTGGGAATTTCGGTGACCATGGACCCACGATACCCACCAGCAGCCAGCTACCAGCTACCAGCTACCAGCCAACCACGTTCCCTCAGTGGGTCTGGCGAATCGCGAATCGCGAATTGCGAATCGCGCTGCCTACTTGATCACCAGCTCAGGGCGCATGCGCACTCGCGGGCGCATGTCGGCGATGCTCGCCGCGATCGACTCGAACGCGGTGGCTGCCTCCGAGCCGGCAGCGGCGACGGCCACCGGCTCACCCCGGTCGGCTCCCTCCCGCATCGCCGTGACCAGGGGCACCTGGCCGAGCAGGGGAACTTCGAGGTCTCCGGCGAGTTCGGTTCCGCCTCCGGATCCGAATATCTCGTAGCGTGTGCCGTCGTCTCCGGTGAACCACGACATGTTCTCGATGACGCCGAGCACGTCCTGGTTGACCTTCTCCGCCATCGCGGCCGCTCGCTTGGCGACACGCTGAGCCGTGGGCTGAGGGGTGGTGACGATGATCGCCTGCGCCCTGGGCACGAACTGCGACACCGAAATGGCGACGTCGCCGGTTCCCGGCGGCATGTCGATGATGAGGAACTCGGGCTCGTCCCACCACACGTCCTGGAGGAACTGCTCCAGCGCCTTGTGGAGCATGGGGCCGCGCCACACCACCGCCTGGTCCTGACCGACGAAGAAGTCCATCGACATGGCGCGAACACCGTGAGCCGATGGCGGGACGATGAGCGCGCCGAGGGCCTGTGGCGGCACCTCGACACCGAGCATCCGTGGTATCGAATAGCCCCACACGTCGGCGTCGATGACCCCTACATCGTGGCCGAGCCGGGCCAGCGCCACCGCCGTGTTGGCACTGATCGACGACTTCCCCACGCCACCCTTGCCCGATGCGACCAATAGGACGCGGGTCCGAGAGCCCTGGCCACCCACGATGATCGGCCGCTCCTCGCGCAGCCGATTCCCGAGTGATTCGGCATCCTCCGGTGACATGATCGCTACATCGATGGCGACGTCGTCGATCCCGTCGACCGACTTCGCAGCTGCCGCGATCGCCTGACCGAGTGGCTCGGCGTTCCAACGGGGACCAGGCACGGTGATGCCGATACGAGCCGTCGAGCCCTCCACCGAAGCCTCGCGCAGCATCCCGAGGTCACCGATCGGCCGCCGGAGGTCGGGATCCACCACACCGCTCACGGCATCGAAGACGGTCTGGTCGCTGGGGGTCATGCCCACCGATGGTACCGAGGCTCAGGCAGATGGCAGACGGCAGACGGCAGAGTGCGCGTGATGGGCCTGCGGTAGTGCTCGCCCTCCCCCCTCCCCTGACGGCTCCGCCGTCAGGTACTCCCCCCTTCGGGGGGAGAGAGTCAACAACCGGATGACGGGCAACAGGCAACCGGAAACGGGCAACGGCCGGCGAAGCCGGCCCTACCACCCCCCTCCGCCTCCGCCGCCACCGCCGCCACCGCCGCCACCCGAGAATCCGCCTCCGCCGCCGCTCCCGGAGGAGGCCGGCGGTCGGAACGAGCCGGTGAGAGCCTTCTCGATGCCGGAGATGGCATTGGACGAGTGTCCGCCGAAGCCGTGATTCCCGTACCAGTAGAGGCTGCTCGAGTCACCGAGTTCCTGCGGAGCGCGCAACCGGGCGGCCTCGAGGACGTCCTCGGCCACACCGAGGGCGATCCCATAGACCAGGAACTGCTCCCACAAGGCGAGTGAGATGGGCGGCGCCTCCTCCAGGCGGCTGAAGTCCTGGAGGTATCGCCGGAAGGCCAACCACCGCGCCGATCGCATGGCGCCGTCCTTGGAGCGACGCGCCCAGAGCACATGGCGGGTCGCCAGCCATATGGCCATGAACACGGCGAGAAACGACACCACGATCACCCCAGCGCGCATCACGCCGATGTTGAACAGGGGGAGCAGGCGATCGAGGATGGGGGCGACGACGAACAGCCCGAACAGGCACAGCAGGGCGATCAGGCCAAAGACCATGGCCGGTCCGGCGTAGCGGCCCGAGTCGTCGAGCAGCCGCTGGGACACCAGGGCCTTGCGCACGTGCTCACGAAAGTTCCCGTAGGTGGAGGCGTTGGAGGCGGCGTCCTCGCGGATCCGCTTGCGGAAGGCGGACAGCGGCTCGGCGCCACCCGAGAGGATCCGATTGACGATGGTCACCACCGACCGCTCGTAGGCGGTCAGCTTCTGATCCACATTGCCCGGGCCAATCTCGAGATCCGGGATCTGCTCCTTGCGCAGGCCACCCCAGGTGGATTCCCCCAGCGTCACCGGACGCGCCGTGTACACCCCTCTCCGGATCAGGTCGAACAGCGTGGCGGTGAATTCGGCTTCGTCGGCCTTCCCTTGAGAGACGAGGGCACCGACCAGGGCGGGCGGCAGGTCGTCGGGCGGTTCCTGCTCGTACTCACGGTCGTAGGCCACCTTGGGCTCCGACCCGTAGCGGCGAAAGACGTAGGTGACGATCAGCGGGACCGGGATGATGAACCCGAGCGCCGCCAGCAGCGCGATGCCGCGCGCCCGCTCCGCCTGGGCCGCACGCTCCTGGTCCCGCAGGTAGCGAGCATCCTGGGACCGCTCTTCCTCGAGGATCCCCTCCAGTCCGGCGCCGCCTCGGACGATGGCGCCATCCGTCGAGCCCAACACGCGGGTGGGGAAGGCGACGCGGAACTCGACCCACTGGCCGGCGGGGACACCGCTGGCCTCCAGCGTCGGGGATAGGCCGTCCTCGCCGAGGCTCGTCGAGCCCCTGACCGTCGCCGGGTGGCCCCACACGTAGACCTCGCCCGAGGTGGCACCGTCGGGGAAACGGAACTCGGCAGTGAGCTCGTCGAGGTCAAACTCCCACTCGTCGCCCCACACCTTGAGGTACACGTCGGCGACGTCGTCGTATGCGACGCTCAACCCTTGGAGCCGGTAAGCGACGGTAAACGTGCGGTCCTCGTCGGTGGCGCGGTAGTGCCACACGACCCGCATGTACGAGCCCACCCGGGTCACCCCGTACGAGCCCGGGACGTCGTCAACACCGAGCTCCGTCGAGGCGCCTGGCCGGTAGCCCGTCGATCCTTCGAAGACGCCTACTTCGGTCATCACCTCGTCGGATCGCAGCGGGATGTCGCGGTAGGCGCCGCGGAAGGAGCCGTCGAAGCGGAAGGTCAGATGCTCGTACACGATCACCGAGCCGTCGTCGTCCACCACGACCTCAATGTGCGCCCGGACGACCCGAAGGGACCGGGCGAGCGCCGCCGGCGCGACCAGGGCGACGACCAGCAGGGCCAGGAACGAGACGACGAGGAGCCGGCCAACTGGCCCCCCGCCCGCCCCGCGAACGCCGGTGGCTGCGGTACGGCTCAGAAGCGCACCTCGGGGGCGCTGCGGGCGTCGCCGTCCGTCTCGAAGTACGGCAGCGTCTGGAACCGGAAGACCGTCGCCACGATGTTCGACGGAACCGTCTGCACCGAGTTGTTGTAGGAGAGCGTGGCGTCGTTGTAGATCTGGCGGGCGACGGCGATCTTGTTCTCCGTGTCGCTCAGTTCTGCCTGCAAGTTGTTGAAGTTTTCACTGGCACGCAGTTCCGGATAGGCCTCGGCGAGCGCGAACAGGCGGCGCAGGGCACCGGTGAGCATGTTCTCGGCCTCCCCCTGCTCCGGGACCGACTTGGCGTCCATGGCGGCGGCACGCGCCTGGACCACCTCCTCGAAGGTCTGGCGCTCGTGGGACGCGTAGCCCTTGACCGTCTCGACCAGGTTGGGCACCAGGTCATAGCGACGACGAAGCTGCACGTCGACCTGCGCCCATGCGTTGTCGGTGCGGTTCCTGAGCCGGACCAAGCGGTTGTAGATGACGACTGCGAACAGCACCACCAACGCCAGTCCGGCGATGACGCCAAGAGTCACGGGATCGGGCATGAGCCGGAGTGTAACGAAAGCGCGATTCGCGATTCGCGATTCGCAATTCGCAGGACGTACCACGAGGGGGATCACGCGGTCCCCTCCCCTGTAGGGGGAGGTGGAAGCGGCCGAAGGCCGATGACGGAGGGGGAGGCCAGACGCGTCGCGAGGCCCACGAAGCGCTCGCCCTCCCCCCTCCCCTGACGGCTTCGCCGCCAGGTACTCCCCCCTTCGGGGGGAGGGACCGCGAAAGAGACCTCATCACGCGGTCCCCTCCCCTGTAGGGGGAGGTGGAAGCGGCCGAAGGCCGATGACGGAGGGGGAGGCCAGACGCGTCGCGAGGCCCACGTGGCGTTCGCCCTCCCCCCTCCCCTCCGGTCGCTTCGCTCCCTACGGGACTCCCCCCTACGGGGGGAGAGAGTGTTGACGGGCGCCGGGCGCCAGCGGGCCTTCTCCTACACTCGGCTCATGGGGCACGATCCCTTTGGAGTCAGGACCACGCTCTCGACGCCGCTCGGGGAGCGGGAGATCTGGCGTCTGGACGCCCTGGCCGATAGGACCGATCTGGACACGCTGCCCTATTCGATCAAGGTGCTTCTCGAGGCCGTGCTGCGCACCCACGACGGCCTCACGGTGCGCGACGACGACGTGCAGGCGGTCGCCGGCTATGACGCCACCAAGGTCGACGACACCGAAGTCTCCTTCCGCCCGGCCCGCGTCGTCCTCCAGGACTTCACCGGCGTCCCCGCCGTCGTCGACCTGGCGGCGATGCGCAGCGCCATCGTCCGGATGACGGGTGATCCGGCGTCGGCACGGATGGTCAACCCGCTCGTGCCATCCGACCTGGTTATCGATCATTCGGTGCAGGTGGATGCGTTCAACTCGGGGATGGCGTTCGAGATCAACAGCCGGCTCGAGTTCGAGCGCAACCGCGAGCGCTACGCCTTCCTCAAGTGGGGGCAACGCGTCTTCTCGGACCTGCGGGTGGTACCGCCTGCCACCGGCATCGTCCACCAGGTCAACCTCGAGTATCTCGCCAAGGTGGCCTGGGACAGCGGCACCGCCCTGTTCCCGGACTCGCTGGTCGGCACCGACTCGCATACGACGATGATCAACGGTCTCGGCGTGCTCGGCTGGGGGGTCGGCGGCATCGAGGCCGAGGCGGCGATGCTCGGCCAGCCCATCTACCTGTTGCTCCCGGAGGTGGTCGGCTTCCGCCTCGAGGGTTCACTCCCGGAGGGGGCCACCGCCACCGACATGGTGCTGCGGGTGACCGAGATACTGAGAGCCCACGGCGTCGTCGGTCGATTCGTCGAGTTCCACGGACCAGGCCTCGACGGGATGCCGGTGGCCAACCGGGCGACCATCGCCAACATGGCGCCCGAGTACGGCGCCACCGTCGGCTACTTCCCGGTCGACGACCAAACGACCGCCTACCTGCGGCTCACCGGGCGCGACGACGCCCTGGTCGAGACCGTCGAGCAGTACTACCGGGAGCAGGGCATGTGGCGAGACGACTCTCGCACGATCGTCTACTCCTCCAACCTCACTCTCGACCTGTCGACGATCACTCCGTCACTCGCCGGACCGAAACGCCCCCAGGACCGCATCGACCTGAGCGCGGTCAAGGAGCAGTGGCGCCAGGACCTCGTGAACCTGTTCGGCAAGGCCGGCGCCGGGGTGGGCACCACGAAGGACTGGGAAGACGAGGGCGGACAGACCATGGCACCGAAGCCTGATGCCAACGGGGCCAGCGTGACGATGGACGACGGGGAACGGTTCGATCTCGACCACGGCGACGTGGTGATTGCAGCCATCACCTCGTGTACCAACACGTCCAATCCCGAGGTGATGATCGGTGCCGGCCTGGTGGCGCGCAAGGCTCGCCAGCGTGGCCTGGTCCGAAAGCCATGGGTAAAGACCTCGTTCGCCCCCGGTTCCAAAGTGGTGACCGAGTACCTCAAGGAAGCGGGCCTGATGGACGACCTCGAGGCTCTCGGCTTCTACCTGGTCGGATACGGCTGCACCACCTGCATCGGGAACTCGGGCCCGCTGCCGGAGCCGATCAGCCGGGCGATTCACAGCCACGACCTGGTGGTCGCCTCGGTGCTCTCCGGCAACCGCAACTTCGAGGGGCGCATTTCCCCGGACGTTCGCGCCAACTTCCTGGCCTCCCCACCGCTCGTCGTCGCCTACGCCATCGCCGGCACCATGGACATCGATCTGACCACCGACCCCATCGGTCAGGACGGCCAGGGCGACGACGTGTACCTCTCCGACCTGTGGCCGACGCAGGAGGAGGTGGCAACGCTCATCGCCTCCAGCATGAGCCGGTCACAGTTCCAGGAGCAGTACGCCCGGGTCTTCGAGGGCGCCCAGGAGTGGCAGGCGGTGGCGGTGCCCGACGGCGACCTCTACGAGTGGGACCCGGCCAGCACGTACATCCAAGAGCCTCCATTCTTCGTGGACATGGCACCGACAGCCAGCCCGATCACACCGATCACCGGCGCCCGCGCCCTGCTCAAGCTCGGCGATTCGGTCACCACCGACCACATCAGCCCGGCCGGTGGCATCGCCGCCGACTCCCCGGCCGGCGAGTACCTGATCGAGCAGGGTGTCGCCCCTGCCGACTTCAACTCGTACGGGTCGCGCCGGGGCAACGACCGGGTGATGTCCCGGGGGACGTTCGCCAACATCCGCATCCGTAACGAGTTGGCTCCCGGCACCGAGGGCGGGTACACCGTCGACTTCACCGACGGTGAGGTGAAGAGCGTCTACGAGGCGGCTCGCTCGTATCGGTCGGCCGGCATCCCGCTCGTCGTCCTCGGTGGAGCCGACTACGGCATGGGATCGTCGCGTGACTGGGCGTCCAAGGGGGCCTTCCTCCTGGGTGTGGAGGCCGTCATCGTCGAGTCCTACGAGCGGATCCATCGCAGCAACCTGGTAATGATGGGCGTCTTGCCGCTCACCTACCTACCGGGCGAGAACGCGGCCAGCCTGGGCCTCGACGGGACCGAGACCTTCGACATCGCCGTCATCGACGATCTGCTCCCCCGCGCCGAGATCCCGGTCGTGGCTCACCGTGCCGATGGGTCGACCGTCGAGTTCACCGCCATCGCCCGCGTCGACGCCCCCATCGAGATCGAGTACCTGCGCCACGGCGGCATCCTCCACATGGTGCTGCGGGAAATGGCCGCCCGGCACGCGACCGGCGACTGACGACCCCCTGCAATCGGAGCCGCACTGCGCGAGACTCCCGGAATCGAGGGAAGCACCGAGCGGTGAGCATCGAGTTCGTGTCGTTGTACGAGATCCGGGTCCCCTTCCGCGACCCGCTGGTCACCCGCGACGGCACCCACGCCGAGCGCCGATCGATCCTGGTCAGGGTCTCCGACGGAACCCACGCCGGCTGGGGTGAGGCGGCGGCCTTCCCGTCGGGCCGGTTCGGCACCGCCGACGAGGCATGGGAGGCCCTGCGATCACTCGACCCGAACACCCTGCCGGCGGTACCGATCGCCTCTGCGGCCGTGCAAGCGGCCCGAGCCGACATGGAGGCCCGGCGCGCCGGGGTCCCACTGCATCGGTTCCTCGGCGGACGGCGGCGGGCGGTTGCCGCGCGCCACACGGTCGGGCTCGTCGACGATCTCCGATCGGTGATTCGCCGTCTCGAGGGGATCGTCAGCGGAGGCGTCCGCAGGATCAAGGTCAAGGTGACCCCCGGTGCCGACATCGAGCCGGTGCTCGGACTGCGAGCTGCGTTCCCGCACCTCGACATCGCCGTCGATGCCAACGGCAGCTACGACGACCCGTTCGACATCGCCTTCGACGCCCTCGACCACCTCGGAGTGTCGGTGATCGACCAGCCGTTCCCATCGGACGCGCTCGACGCCCACGCCGCGCTGCGCCGCCGAGGGCTCACCATGCAAGTGTGCCTCGACGAGTCGATCGCGTCGGTCGCCAGCGCGGTCACCGCCATGGCGGCACATGCGGCCGACATCGTCTCGGTCAAGGTGGGGAGGATGGGCTTCGAGGCGTCCCGAGCGATCCTCGCCTCGGGGCGCGCCACCGGCACCGGATTCAAGGTCGGCGGGACCTTCGACACGGCGATCGGACGCCGTCACCTCCTCGCCTTCGCCACGCTGGCCGGCGTCACCGACGCCGAGGTGGCGCCACCCTCGGGGTACCTCGCCGCCGACATAGCCGAGTACCCCGCGCTCGACGACGGCACGATCACCCCCGACGACGCCCCGGGGATCGGCGTGGAGCCGGATATGGATCGCGTGGGCGAGCTGTTGGTGAGAAAGCGCGATTAGCGATTCGCAATTCGCGATTCGCCAGAGGCCACCGACGCTCGCGTAACGAAGCTCTTGCGAATTGCGACCTGCGAATCGTGAATTGCGAACTCCTCCTACCCTCACAACCATGGAAGTCGACTCGCCCGAACCAGCGCGGCGGCGCCGCAACCGGTGGCCGCTGGGGATGCTCACCTTGTTGGTGGTGGCGGTGACGGTGGTCGCCGTGGTCCTGCTGCGCGACGACACCCCACCGGACGACGGGGTCGGGCTGATCACGGTGCCGGACTTCGGCGTCAGAGTCGGGGATGTAGCGCCGTTGTTCTCGATCGAACTCATCGGCGGGGGTCGGTTCAGCCTCACCGATCACCTCGAAGCGGGTGGCGGACCGGTGGTGCTCAACCTGTGGGCGTCGTGGTGCACCCCGTGTCGCGAGGAGATGCCGCGCCTCGACGCTGCGTCCCGACGCCACCCTGATGTGTACTTCCTGGGTGTGGCCATCGAGGACGACCCTGCAGCTGCCCGGGACTTCGCCGCCGAGATCGGCGTGAGTTACGCGCTGGCCATCGACGAGGCCGACCGGGTCGCCCGCCGTTATCCCGCTTTCGGACTCCCCGCCACCTACCTGATCTCCTCAGACGGCACCATCGCCCAGGTCTTCTACGGGCTGATGTCGGAGCAGCAGATCGCCGACGCGCTCGCCACCCTGGACTGAACGGGCGACTACGAAGGCCAGTCGGGATGACGCTTTTCGAGGAAGGCAGCCACTCCCTCGGCGGCCGCGTCGGTCGACGCCACCGTGGTGAGCGCGGTGTGGAGATGCTGGAGCGCCGCAGTGAAGTCGAGGTCCTCGACCGCGTAGAAGGCGTCCTTGCCCATGCGCATCACGGTCGGACTGGTGGCGGCGATGCCGCCGACCACGAGGTCCACCGCATCGTCCAGGTCGTCGCGACCGACCACCCGTGACACCACCCCGAGCCGATGCGCCTCCTCGGCGCTGATTCGACGCCCGGTGATCATCAGTTCGAGGGCGGCCTTGTGGGGCATCACCCGCTGGAGTACTGCGGTGATCATCATCGGCCAGAGCCCGACCTTGATCTCGGGAAGGCCGAAAGTGGCGTCGTCGGCGGCGACGACGATGTCACAGGCGGCGGCGAGACCGAATCCGCCGGCGAGGGCATGCCCGTTGACCCGAGCCACGGTGGGTTTGCCGCAACCGCGGAGGGCGAGTACCAGCCGGACCATCGCGCCCCGGGCGTCGTGATCGCCGATCGGATCATCCACGAACCCCCCGCTCAGGTCCCCTCCCGCCGAGAACGCCATTCCCCCGGCGCCGGTCACGACGATCGCCCGCACAGAGTCGTCAGCCGCCGCCTGCCGGACAAGGCCCGCCATTTCGTCCATGGCGGCATTGGAAAGCGGATTGTGCCGCTCGGGATCGTCCATGGTGATCGTGGCCCGCGGCGGCGCTAGGTCGTATCGGAGCATGGGGCAAGGCTACCGCTGGAGGCGCCTGCGGCGCCGTACTTCAACGCTTAACGCTCAACGCCCGACGCGGTATTGCGTTGAGCGTTGAGCGTTGAGCGTTTCTCTGATGACGGTCGACGGTCGACGGACGACGGCCCCTATGCTGCCACCACGCCCCGGCGCTGGAGGATACGGCGGAGGGCGGCGACGACGGCCGGGTCGAAGTCGTAGGCGGCGCCCCGGTGCAAGTACTCCAGAGACTCCATCGGGCTGAGCCCGTTGACCAGTTGCCCGTCGTAGGCGCCGACCACCCGCAGCACCTGAGCACTACCGGGTACCGATTCGTCCTTCTGCTCCCCCGGTCGCCGATACGGACTGTGCTGAACGGCAACGATCTCGCCGACGGGGGCCATGTAGGCGGCCTCCGAGATGATCACCGACGACCAGGTGGCGACGTCGGTCAGGGTGTATGCACCGGCCGCCATGCCCGGGTTGGCCAGAACCACCTTGCCGATGTCGTGGAGGAGCGCCGCGTACTCCACTCGCTTGAGGTCGGTGCCCGACAACCCCACCTCGGCACCGACGGCCAGGGCGAGCTCGGCACAGCGCTCGGCGTGACCCGAGTCGACCAGGCCCGCAGCCTCCGGGATGTGGCTCAGCGCCGCCATCGTCTCGCGATAGGTGCGGTCGGTGTCGCGCAACCGCCCCAACGAGACGTGACTGAAGACGTACGGGAGGCCGGCGAGCGGCACCGACCACAATCCCATGACCCCGTAGGTGGTGGCGAACATGGCCGCCGATGCGAACACGGCGAGATACGACGGCCAGTCCTCCAGGCCCTGGACCACCAGGAGCCGCCGGGCGGTGAACCGACCCTGCTCGGAAGCGAAGGCGCGCGTGCTCGCCGATGCCACGAACCACACCGCCGCAGCGATGCACAACACGACGAGGGACGCCAGGTTGCGATGCATGGGTGACCCGACGACATACGACCCGGCGGCGAACACCAGTCCCGCTGCGACCACCGACACCGGGACCGCGGGGAACACGTCGTCGACGGCACGGCGACCGTACCGGACGTGGACGACCAGCCATCCGAATGGGAGAGCGACGCCGTAGGCGGCGACGACCATGGTGGGTGAGCCGTCGCTGAGCATGGCGACGACGGTGGCCACGGCCGCCACAAAGGTGATGTGGTTGCCCGACCGGGACGGCACGGCGAACGCATGACCGACGACATAGGCGGCGACGGCGATCCCGAACGCCACCAGGTCGGCGGCGCCGAACGCGGCTACCAGCCAGCCGACGAGTGCCGGCGTGACGAGCAGCGATGAGCGGAGGAGTCGTTCAGGCACGGACGGAACGCTCTCGAACCAGCCGCTCCACCTGAGCGGCACTCTCCTCGTCCGGGGATCCGTAGATCTCCCCGGAGGCTTCCACGGCGGCGATGAAGGCAGCAACGACCTCATCGCCCAACACACCGGCCCGCCCGCGAAGGTGTTCGAACGCCTCGGCCTGGGTCACCGCCGACCGGTAGGACCGGGTGCTGGTCATCGCATCGAAGGTGTCGGCCACGGCGAGGATGCGCGACTCGAGGGGCGGATCGGTGGCCGAGCCCTCGACCACGGCGTGATGGGCGGCCGCCACCGCGACCATGGGCGCCAGGAACGTGGCCTGGGCCAGCGAGTCTTCGACCACCCGCATGTGGCGCACCATCCGGCGGTACTCGGCGGCGTCGAGCGGCCCCGGCTTGAACAAGAGGTCTGCGGGGACGGCGACCTTGCCGACATCGTGGATGAGCGCCGCCCACCGGAGGATCTCGAGGCGCTCGTGCGACAGCCCCATCCACTCCCCCGTCGTCCGGCACAGGTGAGCGACCCGCTCGGTGTGTCCCCTGGTGTACGGATCGAGGGCCTCCACCACCTTGACGAACCCCTTGATGGTGTCCTCGTGAGCGCGGCGCAGGTTGGAGTAGGTGGCGAACCCCACGTGGCCGACGAGGAAGGTGACCATCATCAGCGGGAGGATCATCGGCCCGGCCAGGACGAAGGCGGCACCGAGGATGGCCCCGAACGCACCGAGGACCGTCAGGGCGATGTGGGTCGGCAGAGTCGCCGACCAGCTCGGCATCGCCCTCCCCGGGTACATCCGGGCGATGGCGAACCGCACCAACTGGAAGTTGACCCAGTCGTAGACCGTCGCGCCGAGGGCTGCGCCGAAAGCGAGCCTGGGAAGGTGACCGACGGTCACGGCACCCTCAGGGAGGAAGAAGGAAAAGAGCGTGACACCGGCCGACGCCGACAGAACGAGCTGCCCGAAGTTCACCGCTGGCTGACGCCACCGGCGCTGGCGGAGATCGTCGGGATGCAATACGGCGACGGCCGCCATGAGGGCAACGGCGAGGACGGCGCTCTGCCTGCCGAAGGCCACGGCGGCGGTGAACGTCACCATCGCCGACGACGAGATGTAGAGACGATCGGTGATCTCGACGGACGAGAACTCGAGGGCGAAGAAGGTGCCGGCCAGGACGACCCACAGCGTCCACGAGTGCGGGAGCTCCTGCGTGAGGAAGAGACCGACGAGCACGGCTGCGCCGACCGCGGCGAAGGCCACGGCGAGGACGGTCATCCGGCGTTCGTGTCGTGTACTCATGGTGCGTGTGGGCGGCGAGCCCGGGTCCTATCCGTCTCAGCCGACTCGCCAGCTCATGGCTTACGAATCGGCAGGTCCATCCGGTTTGTCAGTTCCCACGGTCAACCACATATCACCTACCGCCTCCCTTCGCTGCTGACTCGACTCCGGAATCCCGGTGCCGGCATCGTCTTCGCTCGTGAGGTGTCTTGTCAGTTGTAGATGACCCGGGCTCGCCCGGGGTCGGTCGATCGTCCGAATCACTTCGGCATGGTCACGGCCCACCTTCAGTAATTAGGTGGGGCCTGTCCGACCCACTCCACTACGCACAAAAGCGGACGCCCCCCGCACCAACGGGGAGACATCCGCCCAATGAGCACGATACCCAGGCTGCCAGAGTGTCGAGACCAGTTTTCGCGATCTGTCCCCCACTTTCGACACACTGCAGCCAGTTCGGCCACTAGGAGTAGCGATATGCGCGTCGCGACGACCAAATGGCATCGCCAAGATAAGACATGAGGTCGGGGCGACCACGTCTTCCGTCCTCCGTCTTCAGACAAACGCTCAACGCTCAACGCAATACCCGGCTCCGGCGTTGAGCGTTGAGCGTTGAGCGTTGAGCGTGTACCAAGTACCGGCGGACGCGCATCCCTAGGCTCAACCAGGTGCAACCCGCCCCTGCCGACGTCTCGACCCACACCACTCCCGGCGCGGTGGCCGTCACCCCGCATCATCTCGCCACCGAGACTGCGGTGCGGGTCATGGCCGACGGCGGTACGGCGGCGGATGCGCTCGTCGCCGCCAACGCGGTCCTCGGCATGGTGCTGCCGACGACCTGCGGGATCGGCGGCGACCTCTTCGCCATGGTCCACCGGCCCGGCATGGATCGCCCCGACGTGCTCAACGCCTCCGGACGGGCCGGCGAAGGGGCCGACGCGGCCCGCCTCCGCGCGGCCGGCCACACCACGCTCGATCTGCGGTCCGCCGACACCGTCACCGTGCCCGGCTGCGTGGACGGGTGGGAGGCGCTGCTTGCCCGTCACGGCACCCAACCCTTGGCGGACCTGCTGGCACCGGCGATCGAACTCGGTGAGGACGGGTTCGAGGTCTCCTCCGAGCTGAGCTCCGACCTGGGCAGGATCGAGGGCTTCGTCGCCCATCAGGCCGGAGCGGCAAGCCTCTACCCGGACGGATCGGTGCCCGCGCCCGGCGCGATGATCACTCGACGGGATCTCGCCAGCACCCTCAGCGGTATCGCCCGCGACGGCCGTGACGGCTTCTACCGGGGACCGATCGGTGCCGCCATCACCCAAGCGACCGACGGCATCCTCACCGCCAACGACCTGGCGAGCAACCATCCCGACTGGGTGGAGGCGATCGGCGCCCAGGTGTTCGGACTCGACGGCTGGACGGTGCCGCCGAACAGCCAGGGATACCTGACGATCGCGGCCGCGCTCCTCCTCGAAGCGCTCGAGCCGCCGAACGATCCTGAGGATCCCGGGTTCCACCACGCCGTCATCGAGGCGTATCGGGCCGTCGCCTGGGAGCGTGACGACCTGGTGGCCGACCCGGACCACGCTCCACTCGACGCCGCCGAACTGCTCGACCCGCAGCGGATCATGGACCGCCTGCCACGACTGTCGGCCGACAGCGTCACGCGCTGGCCGGTGCCGGATCCGGCACCGGGCGGAACGGCCTACTTCTGTGCCGTCGATGCCGACGGCATGGCGGTCTCGATGATCCAGTCGAACTTCACCGGGATCGGCTCCGGAATCGTCGCCGGTACGACCGGAGTGTTCCTACACAACCGCGGCGGCTGCTTCAACCTCACGCCGGGGCACGCGAACGAACTCGCCCCCGGCAAGCGTCCGCTCCACACCCTGTCCCCGACGCTGTGGACCCGTGATGGGTCTCCCGCCATGGTGCTCGGGACCCGCGGGGGGCATCAGCAGCCCCAGTACCTCGTCCAGATGGTGGCCCGGCTCCTCATCGGCGGGATGGGGGTGAGGGAGGCGCAGGCGGCGCCCCGCTGGCAGGCCGACGCCATCGATCCGCTGGGTTCAGCGATCGCCGTCGAAGTCGGGATGCCGGAAGGCGTCGTGGTCGGACTCGTCGAGCGGGGCCACACGGTCTACCGCCGTCCCGACGCCCCCGCTGGATGGGGACCGATCTCGGTCGTGACGATCGACGACACCGGTACCCGACGAGCGGCCGCGGACCCGAGGGTCAGTACGGCCGGCGCGGACGGCGACTAGGGGCCGCACCGCCTGCTCCTCGGCAACCTCCCGGCGTTGCTCGACAGCGGCAAAGGCGGCCTCACGCAGTTCACGAGCGACCCGCTGTCTGTCACGCCTACCCTGGTACGCCATCCACACCGCGAAGAGGATGGTCCCGGCTACCAGGATGGCGCCGATGATCCACTCCCTGCTGCCGCCGAGGATGGAACCCGACTCGTCGAAGAGAGCCAGCCGCCACGCCTCGTCAGCAGTCTCGATGTCGGCATCGAACGGCTCCGACACGACCGCCGGACCCAACATCTCGACGGCGAACTCGGTGAAGTCCCCGGCGCCACCGAACCTGACCTCGGGGTTCCACACGATCGGATCGGCGATCGCGGGTCCTTCCAGCCACGGCGTCGGCGGCCACGGCTCGCGTAGGCCGATGTTCTGGCGAACAAGTGCCAGATGGACGCTCTTCGTGGTGTCGTTGAACCGGTTGCGGTACCAGCCGAGCACCTCCTTGGCGAAACCGGCAGGATAGGTCCCGTCGCTGACCCGCCACTGCGCGAGGTGGACCAGACCGCGTTGGATGCTTCCCTCCACGGTCCCGATCAGCCAGGAAGACACCACGATCAACCCCTCGCCACCGAAGGCGGCGGCCCGTAGGTGCTGGTTGCCGTGCCAGCCGAGTGCCACGCCGTCGAGCGGGAGCTCGTCGGCGAAGACGCAGACGGCGACGCCGTCGAGACCACCGATGGTGTCGTCGATGACCGATGCCGCCTCGGCGGTGGCGTCGGCCCACCGCTGCGCCGCCTGTTCGCCAATCCCTGCGGTGAACACCCGCGCCGGCCCGGCGGAGAGCTCGTGCTCGAACGACACGGCTGGAAACCGATCGGTGCACGAGGCAGCCGGGGCCGCACCCCCCAGTGCAGGGCTGGCCACCGACAAAGCCATCGAGGCGACGACCAGGGCCACGCCGCGACGAAGACCGGGGGAAAGGAGAAAGTGGCTCATGAGCGCTCGCACCCATCGTACCGACCACCGCGAAACAAGCCGTAAAGCGCCCGATTCCACACTCGGAACAGCGATAGGGCCTCGACGGTCATACAATCCAGATCGTGAAAGGACGCAGCACCATCATCGCGACGGCGATCGCCGGCCTACTCGCCGGACTGTCGGTGGCTCGTTGGATCCAGAAGACCCGGAAGCAGGCTGGCTCGGATACCCCAGGAGCCGCCACCGCCGAGTCCGAGGCCGACCTGATCGACATCAAGGGGATCGGCCCGGTCTTTCGACAGCGACTCGTCAAAGCGGGCATCGACTCGTTCGACGAACTCGTCGAGGCGGGGGCAGCCAAGGTGGCGACCGTGACCGGTGTAGGCGAGATCGCCGCCGCCGATTGGATCGCGCAAGCGATCACCCTCGCCGCCTCGTCTTGACCGATCGCCCCAGTCCCTACCTGGAGCGTCCAGAGCACCTCGGCGACCGCCTCCCAGGGGAGCCCCGCTACCGCACCGATCAGGTCCGTGAGTGGCTCTACCGGCACCCGGTGACGGTCGTCGACGCCATGACCAACCTTCCCGGCTCGGTGAGGGAGTGCCTCGAACCGCTGTGGCCCTTTGACGTCGAGACCGAGCAGACCACCGATCGCGGCCGAACGATCAAGACCCTGTACCGCACCACTGACGGGGCGGCGATCGAGTCGGTGCTGATGGGCTACCAGAAGCGCACCACGCTGTGTGTGAGCAGCCAGGCGGGTTGCGCCATGCGCTGCACCTTCTGCGCCACGGGCCAGTTCGGGTTCGAGCGCCACCTCGATGCGGGTGAGATCGCGGCCCAGGTGGCGCACGCCAACGCCAGACTCCGGGCCGAGCCCATGCAGTCCGCACCGGGCCGCGTGACCAACGTCGTCTTCATGGGCATGGGCGAACCGCTCGCCAACTTCGACAACGTCGCCGAGTCGATCCGGCGAATGATCGAGCACATGGGGATGTCCGCCCGATCGATCACCGTGTCCACCGTGGGGGTCGTGCCCGGGATCCACCGCCTCGCCGAGCTCCCCTGGCCGGTGACGCTCGCCGTCAGCCTGCACGCTGCCGACGACGCCCTCCGGGAGTCGCTCGTCCCGCTCAACCATCGGTATCCGATCAGCGACCTGCTGGAGGCGGCGCGGCGCTTCCAGAGTGGGAAGGGTCGGCGAGTCACCCTGGAGTGGACCCTGATGAGGGATGTCAACGACGACGCCCACCAGGCACGGGCTCTGGCCGCCATCGCCCGGGATCTCGGCGCCCACGTCAACCTGATCCCGCTCAATCCCACGCCCCTCGCCCTGCAGCAGCGGCCCGACCCCGAGCGCATCGAGGCGTTCCGGGCAGAGGTCGAACGGCATGGCACCACCGTCACCTTGCGCGACACCCGCGGGACCGACATCGACGCCGCCTGTGGTCAGCTCCGGGTGTCCAGCGAGATCCGAGTACGACGCCGGATCCTGGCGGTCGAAGAGGATCGGTAACCTCGCCGCATGGCACTCGATTCCGGTGACCGGGCCCCCGACTTCGCCGCCACCGACCACGATGGTCGCACGGTGCGACTCGCCGACTACGCCGGAAAGGGTCTCGTCCTTTACTTCTACCCCAAAGCGTTCACCCCTGGATGCACGACCCAGGCGTGCGACCTCCGCGACCGCTACCAGACGTTCGCCGCCGCCGGGTACGAGGTCGTCGGCATCAGCCCCGACCCTCCTGAGCGCCTCGCCGAGTTTCGTGGCGAACACGACCTGCCGTTCTCGATGCTGTCCGATCAGGACCACGCCATCGCCCGCGCCTACGGCGCCTACGGCACCAAGAAGAACTACGGACGCGAGTACGAGGGGATCATCCGCTCCACGTTCGTGATCGGTTCCGACGGCCGCGTCGTGGATGCCTGGATCAATGTGCGTGCCAAGGGTCACGGCGATCGCCTGGCGCGGCTCCTGAGCTGACCCGCCCCCGGGCGGAAGGGACTCTTCGTAGCAAACGGTCGCTCCTACACTCACCAGTCCCGAGTCCTCGCCGGATAGGTCATGCCGAAACTTTCTCGAGATACACAACTAGGGCTACTCGCCGCCGCCTCCGTGATCGTGGTGTCGATGCTGTCGTTCGGCATCAGCCGGGCGGCGGCCGGTGACTCCATCCTCGGTGGTGTCGAGGTGTCCGGCGTCGCCCTCGGCGGCATGACGATCGACCAGGCCAGGGACCGCCTGGAGGAGCTAGAGAGCGACCTGCGCACTGCTCGAGTTCCCGTGAAGGTGGGAACCGCCAACTTCGAGCTCCAGCTCGCCTCCATCGAGTACCGGTTGGACATCGATGCCATCCTCGACCAGGCGGTGGTCAACGGCCGCACCGGCACCGTGCTCGGCCAGTTCGCCTGGTGGCTGCGTGACCTCGTCTCACCGCCGGTCGACATCCCCCTCCCCTATCGGTACGACGAGGACGCCCTCGACCTGCTGCTGCGGGGATGGGAGGTGGAGGGCCTCGCCAACCCACCGTTCCCCGGCGAGGTCGCCGTCGTCGACAACGAGATCACCTACGCCTATCCTGCCGCCGGCACCGGGATCGATCGTGAAGCGGCCGTCGCCCTGATCAGTGCTTCGATCGGCGACCTGGGTCACCCGGCGGTCGTGCTGCCGACCACGATCCTGCTGCCGAGGGTCACCGCGGGCGATGTCGACGCCGCGGTGGCGGAGACCGAGCGACTGCTCGACGGCGGCGTCACCCTCACCGACGCGCCGTTCGGACGCGAGGTGGTGATTCCTCGGGACGTGCTGGGTACGGCCCTGGTGATCACCCTCGACGAGTCCATCCCCGAACCCGAGTTCGACTTCGCCGTCGACACCGAGCCACTCGTCGGCTTCCTCGACGGATTCGCCGAGTTCCTCGACAATGAGCCGGGCGATGCCGAGATCCTGATCGACGTCGAGACCGACGAGATCACCCTGGTTCCGAGTGTCCCGGTCTACGCCACCGACGAGGATCTGATCGCTGACGCCGTCTGGGAGGCGATGAACGATCCCGATCGCGCCGGGATCCTGCCCCTGAAGATCGTCGAGGACGCCGACTTCTCGACCGGCGACGCCGAGGCGCTCGGGATCAAGGAGCTCCTCGGGGAGTTCACCACCCACCACGCGTGCTGCCAGCGCCGCGTGATCAACATCCAACTGATGGCCGACGAGGTCGACGGGGCGCTGGTCCTGCCCGGTGAGGAGTTCTCACTCAACGACCGGGTGGGTCGCCGTACCTCCGTCCGGGGCTTCGTGTGCGCCGGCGCCCTCGTCGGCGGCGAGCTCGTGGAGGAGGGCGACGTCTGCATCGGCGGCGGCACCAGTCAGTTCACCACCACGCTGCACAACGCGGTCTTCTTCGCGGGTCTCGAACACGTCAGGTTCACCCCGCATTCGGCGTGGTTCAGCCGGTATCCGGAGGGCCGCGAAGCGACGATCGGATGGCGAGAGCCGGAGTACATCTTTCGCAACGACACCGAACACGCCCTGATCATCAAGACCCTGTATACCCCCGACTCGATCACTGTGAAGATTTACGGCGACAACGGGGGACTACAGGTTGAAGCCGGCCTCTCCGACCGGTACAACTTCAGCGGCATTCACGAGACCGTACGGCTCAATGACAAGCTCACCACGCCAGGCGCCTGCTCACCGGAAACGGCGGTTACGGTGCAGGGGGGCAATGGCGGATGGTCGGTGACCGTCTACCGCTACCTCACCTACGCCGACGGCACCGAAGTGACCCAGGAGTGGCGGTGGCACTACACGGGCCTCTACCGCATCAAGGAGTACAACCCGGCGACCTGCGAGGCCGAGGAAGTAGAGGAGGGCGAGACTCCCTGAGTCCGCGTACTGGTTCACCCTTCCCCATCGGTGACCCGCGGGACCCCCGCTAGGGTCGGAGCATGACAGACACGATTGATGCCCTGCTGCTGCTCGCCCTCCCGGCGTCGGGCAAGTCGGAGGTGCGGCGCTATCTCGAGCATCTCCCGCCCGACGTCTGCGCTTCGGACATGCGGCTCCGACCGACCATCCAGGTCGACGACTACCCCTACGTCCACCTCATGAGGCGCATCTCCGAGGAGCAGGTGGCGCTCGGCCTGGAGCCTTCCTTCTTCGCCGACGGCGACGAGCCATACATCTACCCCGGCGACTGGCTGACGCTGATCTACCTGCTCAACGAGGACGTGGCCGGCCTCGGCATGGTGACCGAGCACGACCCGGATCCTGCCGCGCTCCTCGACCGCTTCGACCGGGCACGAGCCCTCTCCGGAGTGACGCCAATCCCTCAGGGGGGAAGGTCCGATCTGGCTGCGGCGATTTCCGACGACGCCGCCGCTCTCGCCTCCGGCCTGCCGGTGGTCGATCAGGACCGCCTCGACGGGTCGTCTCTGCTCATCGAGTTCGCCCGGGGCGGACCGGAGGGGGCCACGCTGCCCCTCGATCCGCCGCTCGGCTACCAGCACTCACTAGCGGCGCTCCATCCTGTGATCCTCGACAAGGCGTCGATCCTCTACGTGTGGGTCACGCCCGAGGAGAGCCGGCGCCGTAACCAGGAGCGGGCCCTGCCCGGACCCGAGGGGGACGCGTCCATCCTCCACCACGGCGTTCCCGAGGCCGTGATGCGCGGCGACTACGGCACCGACGACATGAACTGGCTCGAGCAGACGTCACCGGTACCCGGGACCATCGACGTGGACCGCGGCGACATGGGACGCCATCGGCTGCCCTTCGCCCGGTTCGACAACCGCGACGACCTCACCTCGTTCCTTCGGGGTGAGCCTGACGATTGGCCGAGCGACGAAGTGGAGCGACTCCACACCGAACTCGCCGCTGCGTTTGGCGAACTGGGCGATCGTCTGAGTCTTCGGTCGCCGTCTTAGGGGGTGCGCGAATAGGCTCGCCCCGGGATCAGGTTTCGGCTTGTGGCAAG
>JBBDWO010000005.1 GCA_040902765.1 Acidimicrobiia bacterium
CCCCCTTCGGGGGGAGAGAGGGGTCCCGGACTCTCCTCCCCCGAAGGGGGAGGTGTCAGCGGCTGAAGGCCGCTGACGGAGGGGGAGGGCTGACGCGTCGCGGGGCCTGCGTAGTGGTCGCCCTCCCCCCTCCCCGCCTTCGGCGGTACTCCCCCCTTCGGGGGGAGGGAGGGGTCCCGGACTCTCCTCCCCTGAAGGGGGAGGTGGCAGCGGCTGAAGGCCGCTGACGGAGGGGGAAGGCTGACGCGTCGCGGGGCCCACGTAGTGATCGCCCTCCCCCCTCCCCACCTTCGGCGCTACTCCCCCCTTCGGGGGGAGAGAGGGGTCCCGGACTCTCCTCCCCCGAAGGGGGAGGTGGCAGCGGCTGAAGGCCGCTGACGGAGGGGGAGGGCTGACGCGTCGCGAGGCCTGCGAACCGGGTCTGGCTAATTGCTAATTGCTAATTGCTAATTGCTAATTGCTGCGCAGCTACTCAACCGTCCAGGTGCCGCCGGAGGCGATGAGCTTGGCCAGGTCGCCGGGGCCCCGTGACTCCTGGGCGTGGTGGATCTGCTGTTGCAGCTCAGTCTCGTAGACGGCGCGTTCGACGCTGCGGAAGATGCCGAACGGTGTGGGGCCGGTGGGGCCGTGGCTGAGCCTGCTGATGGCGAATGCCGCCGCCGGGCTGTCGGCCTGGGCGTCGTGGACGTGGATGGCGTCGATGCCGACCTCGGAGACGTCGACCAGGCGGGCCGTGCCGCCTTCGATCACCACGCCCCACTCGTCGTCGGGTCCGAACACCACCGGCTTGCCGTGTTCGAGGTTGATGCGGTTGATGTCGCGCTCTTCCTTCGAGGTGAGGCGGATGAACGCCTTGTCGTTGAACACGTTGCAGTTCTGGAGGATCTCCACGAAGGCGGCCCCCTTGTGCTCGTAGGCCGCCTTGAGGACCTGCTGGGTGTGGTCACGGTCCATGTCGACGGTGCGGGCGACGAAGGTGGCCTCCGAGCCGAGGGCGACACTGATCGGGTTGAACGGATAGTCGACCGATCCCCACGGGCTCGACTTGGTGCGCTTGCCGACTTCTGAGGTCGGCGAGTACTGGCCCTTGGTCAGCCCGTAGATCTGGTTGTTGAACAGGAGCAACTTCAGATTGATGTTGCGACGCAGGGCGTGGATGAGGTGGTTGCCACCGATGGAGAGCATGTCGCCGTCGCCGCCGACGACCCATACCGACAGGTCGGGGCGGGAGACGGCCAGACCGCTGGCGATGGCAGGGGCACGGCCATGGATGCCATGCAGCCCGTAGGTGTTCATGTAATACGGGAATCGAGCGGCGCAGCCGATCCCGGACACGAAGACAACATCCTTGGGATCCACCCCCAGGCCGGCCATGAAGCTCTGCATGGAGGCGAGGATCGTGTAGTCGCCGCAGCCCGGGCACCAGCGGACCTCCTGGTCCGTCTGAAAGTCCTGGCGGCTGTACGCGGTGTCGGTCATGTTCCGATCAACTCCATGAGCTTGGCTTCGATTTCCGCAGCCTTGAACGGCTGGCCCTGAACCTTGCTGTACTGGATCGGGTCGAGCAGGTACTCGGCCCGGATGAGGCGCCACAGGTGGCCGCGGTTGAGCTCGGGAATGAGGATCCTGTCGTATCGGGCGAGCACCTCGCCGAGGTTCTTCGGGAAGGGGTTCATGTGGCGCAGGTGGACGTGGGCCACCTTGTACCCCTTGGCGCGCACTCGGCGGATGCCGGCGAGCACCGCCCCGTAGGTGGACCCCCAGCCGAGGACCACGATGTCGGCGTCCTCGTCCTGGGTGACCTCGATCAACGGTATGTCGTCGGCGATGCGCTTCACCTTCTGTTCACGCAGCAGCACCATCTTCTCGTGGTTCTTCGGGTCGTAGGAGACGTTGCCGGTGCCGTCCTCCTTCTCCAAACCGCCCAGGCGGTGCTCGAGTCCGTCCGTGCCGGGGACTGCCCACGGTCGGGCGAGCGTGGTCTCGTCCCGGAGGTAGGGGAGGAACGGGCCCTCGCCTTCCTGCGGTGGGGCGAACGGGAGGCTGATGTCGGGGAGGGTGTCGAGGTCGGGGAGCAGCCACGGCTCAGAGCTGGTGCCGATGTAGCCGTCGGAGAGCAGGATCACTGGGGTCATGTACTTGACGGCGATCCGGGTTGCCTCGATGGCTGCGTGGAAGGCATCGGCCGGCGTGGACGCCGACACCACGGGGAGCGGCGCCTCACCGTGCCGCCCGTAGAGGGCCATGAGCAGGTCGGCCTGTTCGGTCTTGGTGGGCAGGCCCGTGGAGGGCCCGCCGCGCTGCACGTTGACGATGATCATCGGCAGCTCCATCATTATCGCCAGCGAGATCGTCTCGCTCTTGAGGGCGAGGCCCGGGCCGCTGGTGCCGGTGACCCCGAGGTGGCCGCCGAAAGCGGCGCCCAACGCGGCTCCGGCTGCGGCGATCTCGTCCTCGGCCTGGAAGGTCCGCACCCCGAAGTTCCGCAGACGGGATAGGTCGTGGAGGATGTCGGATGCCGGGGTGATCGGGTACGAGGCGTAGAAGAGGGGAAGTTTGGCCGACTGGGCGGCAGCCACCAGACCCCACGCCATGCCCTGGTTGCCGGTGAGGTTGGTGTAGACCCCGGGGGCCATGTCGGCCGGTCGCACCTCGTAGGTGTGGCGGAACATCTCCGTCGTCTCACCGAGGTTGAACCCGGCCTTGAAGGCGAGGCGGTTGGCCTCACGTACTTCCTCTTCGCGGGCGAACTTCTTGTCGATCCACTCGAGAGTCGGCTCGAGGGGTCGGTTGAAGATCCAGGCCATGAGCCCGACGGCGAAGAAGTTCTTCGAACGCAACACGCCGCGACCGCGGATGCCGGATGGCTCCACCGCCTTCTGGGTGAGCTCCTCCATCGGGACCTGCAGCACCCGGTAGGAGTCGAGGCTGCCGTCGTCCAGGGGGTTCGTGGCGTAGCCTGCCTTGGTCAGGTTCCGTTCTTCGAACGCATCCGAGTTGATGATCAGCATGCCGGATGGCCGCAGATCGCCGAGGTTCGCCTTCAACGCGGCCGGGTTCATCACGACGAGTACGTCCGGCTGGTCGCCGGGGGTGAGGATGTCGCGATCGGCTATCTGGATCTGGAACGACGAGACCCCGGGAAGGGTGCCGGCAGGGGCGCGGATCTCGGCGGGAAAGTTGGGGAAGGTGCTCAGGTCGTTGCCGAAGATCGCCGAGGCGTCGGTGAAGCGGGCTCCCGCCAGCTGCATGCCGTCACCGGAGTCGCCGGCGAAGCGGATGGCGACGGCGCTGACGTTCTCGGTCTCGGTCGATGTGTCGATGGTGGACGCTTCGGACACGGTCCGGTCACTCCTACGGGTCAGGGTTTGGCGGACAATTGGTGCTCCCGACCGTGGGCCGGGGGCGTGATAGTGAGACGTCCTCCGAAATCGCGGTAGGTCATTGTATTCGACACGGTGAGCCTCCGGTTCTTCACGGCGCCAGCGCTCGCTCCACGATCATTCCAACACCGAGCAGCCTCGACTCATGCCACCACGGAGCGATCAACTGGAGCGACGACGGCGGCACTCCGTCAACGCCGACGGGGAGAGCCAGAGCCGGTACCCCGATCTGGTTGACCAGTGAGCAGAACCACGACAGAGCGAGCCGGTACGGCTCGGGCTCGCCGCCGGCGTCGACCATTGGGTTGCCGATCACCTTGCGTCGAGTGGCGGTCGTCGGCGTGGCCAGCAGGTCCACCTCGTCGAAGCAGGCGGTGGCGGCCCGACGCATGCGTGCCCGCCAGTCGCGGGCGACGGCCCGATCGGCGTCGGTCAGCGTCATGATCGGCTCGAGCCGCTGGCGCACCTCGGTCCCATAGGCCGACGGGTCGGCCTCGAACCATGCCCGGTGCACATCGGCGGCGCCCGCCCAGACACCGAGCGGGATCGGGCTCCCGTCGAAGTCGGGTGCGTCGATTTCGCGAACCGTGGCACCGAGGCCCGTGAGAGCGGTGCGCGCCCGTCGCCAGCCCTCGGCGACGCCCGCTTCGAGCGGCCGCTCGACCCACGGGTGCGGCACACCGACGGTGACACCGACGAGATCGGTTCTGGTCTCGGGAGGTTCGACCGGGTGGTCGGCCGACCACGGGTCGCCCCGGTGGTGTCCCGCCATGGCGGCGTAGGCGAGAGCGGCGTCGCCGACGGAGGCGGTGATCGGTCCAACCGTGTCGACCGACGGCTCCAGCGGGAACACGCCGGTGAGCGGGATCCGGCCGTGGGTGACTTTCAGGCCGACCAGCCCGCACAGGGCCGCCGGCACCCGAACCGACCCGCCGGTGTCGGTGCCGATGCCGATCGGGACGATGTCGGCGGCGACCGCGGCCGCCGAGCCGCCGGACGAGCCCCCGGCCGAGGTCGTCGGGTCGATGGGGTTTCGGACCGGTCCGAACCAGGCGTTCTCTGACGAGAAGCCGTAGGCGAACTCGTGGAGCAGGGTGCGGCCGACGATCACGGCACCCGCCGCCTCGAGCCGTTCCACCACCGTTGCCGAGCGGTTCGGCACCTCACGATAGAAGGAGGACCCGCAGGTGGTCGGAAGGCCGCGCTGATCGATGAGGTCCTTGACGGCCACCGGGACTCCGGCGAGCGGTCCCGGATCGCGACCGACGCGGACCGCCTCGTCGACCCGCGACGCGGCCGCCCGCGCCCCGTCGTGATCGATCAGCGTGAAGGCGTTCAGTTCGGTGGCGGCCTCGGCTCGTGCCAGCGCCTCGTCGACCACGTCGACAGCCCGCCGTGCTCCTGAGGTCACCGAGACGACGACGTCGGTGGCCCTCACTCGAAGTAGTCGATGGTCCGCTGCTGGGGGAACACCGAGATCCAGGGGATGCCAGTGGGAACCACCGTCGGCGTGCCGTCGGCGTCGAGCAGGGTGAAGGAATGGTCGTAGGCGTCCCGCTGCCACGATCCCTGCCAGACCCGACCGACGGCGAAGACCCACGCCGGACCCGAGCCGAGGGTTTCGATGGCCGGGACGTTGCTCCCCGTGCCTGACGGGTTACGCTCCAGGTACTGGGTGCCTTCGACGATGATGAGCACCTGGGCCCTGATTTGTTCACGCGTGCCGTCCTGGCGGGCCCACTCCTGGGGGGCGTCACCGATCCAGCGGGTGTACGCCACTTCCGTCGGGTCCCACACCCACCTGACGGTGGTGCCGTCGGCCCAGTGCATCTCGATCTCGGTGGCGGTGTCGTCCGGTATGCCCCACACGCCGATCTCGAACAGGGCAGTCGGTCGCTCGTTCGACCAGCCGCGGGCGACGGCCGTCGACCGGATCGACATCGTGTCGGCGAACAGGTTGTGGGGGGCACTGCGTCCCGACGCCCGGAAGAAGCCCTGCGACTCACCCACCAACCGCACGCTCCGGCTGACCGCGATCGACTGGATCCACGGCTGGCCTCCCGAGATGGCAATCGGGGTGCCCATGGCGGCGGCGAGCGCGGTGTCGGTAGGACGCAACGACCGGATGGGACCGATGAAGTCGCTCTCGTTGTCGTGGAACACCGCGATGAACCGGGTGAATCCCCCTTCGACGATCGTCTCGATCATCGCATCGGCGTTCCCGACCTCACCCTGCGGCCTCGCCAGTGGATGGTTGTCCACCTTGACCGCGATCGCTCCCCGGTCGAGATCGTCGGGATCGTCGGCAGGCAGCCCATTGAGCGGTGAGGCGTATTCGGGCGGGTAGGTGGTGACGGTGGTCAGGTCGCCCGGCCCGGTGGTCGACGTCGTCGCCCCGGCGGAGGTGGTCGTGGTGGCCGGTCCCGGTGAGGTGCGGTCCTTGGAGCCATCGGGGGTTCCCCCGCAGGCGGCGAGGACGAGCGCCAGGACAGCGGCGAGCGTGGCGGGAGCGCGGGTCATCGATGGTGGAGCGTAGTTTCGGCGCCCGGCTGTGCGTTCCCGGTCACCCGTTGTGGAGGTCGCGCCGCACCGGCGGCGGGAGGAGGGTGATCGCCCCGGTGACGAGTCCACCGCCCACCACGGCCGCCGCACTCTGCCAGAACCCCTCCGAACCGAGCGATGACAGGATCGCCGACGCGGTCACCCAGGTCAGGAGGCCGGCAACCGCTGCCAGGGGAAGGTTTCGCAGGGTGGTCCGCATCACCGGCCGGAGTTCTTCGGTGCCGGTCCGGCGGTACCACTCGACGGCGAGCAGCGCGGTGTACACGGTGATGGCGATGCTCGACGCCAGCGCCAGACCACTCAGCCCCATGGACCGGTTCAGCCACCAGTAGACCGGGAGGGCGACGATGGTGGCGACGGTGCCCAGGATCACCGGCGGCCACATCTGCTCACGGGCGAAGAAGCCGCGGGCGAGGATCTGCTGGATCCCCCACATCGGCACCCCGATGCCGAAGAGGACCACGGTGGCGGCGGTGGCGATGGTGTCGGAGGGCCCGAACGACCCCCGCTCGTAGAGCACCCGCACCACCGGCTCCGACAGGGCGATGAGCGCTGCGGCGGAGGCCAGGCTGAATACCACCACGTACCGGATCGCCCGCCCCACGGCAGCGGCGAGCTCGCGATGCTTGCCTTCTGCGGCGAGCCGGGCGAGGAACGGATAGGCGGCGACCCCTGCCGCCTGGGCGATCACCCCGACCGGGACCAGCATCGTCTGACGGCCGAACGAGAGCCACGACACGCCGCCGTCGCCGTGGAGCGACCCAAAGGCCCGCCCGAACTGCTCGTCGAGTACCACCAACGACTGGCCGAGCATGAGGGGGATGGCCAGGGCGAAGTAGCGCCGTACCGCCGGGTGCCGGCGGATGCCGCCAGCGGGGAACCTGAGACCGACCCGACGCGCCCCCCACACCTGGAGTACGAAGATGCCGAGGAAGGCGCCCACGACGGCACCCCAGGCGAACCCGTCGGCTGTCGGTCGACTGCTGCCCAGGGCACCGACGAGACCGCCGCCGATGATGGCGAGGTTGTAGACGATCGGTCCCAGAGCCGGGATCAGGAACCGCTCACGGGCGAACTGGACGGCGGTGAACAGCTGCCCGAGGATGAAGAACACCTGGGCGGGCAGGACGATCCGGGTCAGACGGGTCGCTTCGGCTATCTGGGCTTCGTCGAAGCCGGGCTCCACCAGGCGCAGTACGGCCGGCACCAGCGGCATGGCGACGACGACGAGGGCGGTCATCCCGATGGCCAAGGGCCGGGTCACCGCCCAGAAGGCCCGCCAAGCATCCTCGTCGTTCCCGACGGCGAACCGGCGGGTCAGGATCGGGATGAGCGTGATCGCCATGTAGGCACCGGCGAGCAGGTAGTTGAGGAGGTCGGGGATCAAGAAGGCGACGAAGTAGGCGTCGCCCTCGGCTCCCGGCCCGATGATGGCGGCGAAAACCACCTGTCGAACCAGCCCGAGGATGCGCGACAGCAGCACGCCGCCGCCGACGATCGCCGCGGCGATCCCCATCCGGCGGTAGAGAGAGCGACCGGGAGGGTCGGGCTGCTCGGGTACCGTCACGGGCGGCAAGGTACTCGCCGCAGCGGGTCCCGGGACGGACCGTCGCGCCGGTGGCTACTCGACGGTGGCGTCGCTGCGCCGCAGCAGCCACGCGGAGGCGGCGATGGCGAGCACCGCCAGCACCAGTGCCTTGGCGACGGCACCAGCTACCAGCTACCAGCCAGACGGGTGACGGGGGGCGGGCGACGGGTGACGGCGCCGTGGCTCAGTCGCCCAGGAGTCTCCGTATGGCTGCCTTGAAGCGCTCGCCGAAGGGCTCGGGCTCGCCGGCGGGAGTGGAGGATGTCGGGCTGCGTTCGGCCTTCGATTTGTAGTCGTCGCGCTCGGTGCGGAGCTCGGTGAGCCGTTCGCGCAGGAAGGCGGCCTCGGTTTCGGCGCGGGCGGCCCGTTCGCGGGCCTCGGCGAGTTGGACGCCGGCATCGTGGAGGTTGCCCAGCTGGTCCATGAGGCGATCCCAGGCGTCCCTCGGCACCAGCATGCCGGTCCCGTCCTCGGTCGGCCCGGTCCGGGCGGGGGGCGTGGAGGTCGATGCCGCCTGGGGCGCCGGTGCCGGGGCTGGTGCGGCCACCCGCCGTTCGTCGGCCAGGTGGCGTGCTATCGACTCGGCGGTCACCAGCCACATGCGCCCGCCCCTCGGTCCAGGCCCCATCACGGCGTTGATCGAACCGCCGCGTGCCCACGCGCGGAGTCGCTCTACCGACACACCAAAGCGCTGTTCCGCATCTTTGATGGTGATCCGATCCCCGAACTCGACGGCCTGGGATGCGGCCGGTGGGGCCGTCGACGGCTCTCCGGTTCGCCGGGGCGGGCGCCCCACCGCGTTCCGGTCCCAAACGAACGCCGGGTCGTCGGACATGAGGGAACGTTACCTGTTGCCGGTTGCCGGTTGCCTGTTGCCCGTTCCCGCTTGCCGGTTGCCGGTTGCTGGTTGCCGGTCGCCCGTCGCCCGTCGCCCGTCATCCGTCCTCCGGGTCTGGCTGGTAGCTGGTAGCTGGTAGCTGGCATGCAGCCGTCCGCGGCTGGCCCTGCGATACTTCCCCCGATGGCCCCTCGAGACCTACCCAGTGCCGATGACATTCGGATGCTCGTTGAGCGGGTGATCGACGGGGTCGGTTCGGCCCCTTCGGTCTCGCCTGCCGAGCCAACCGCCAAGGACGGCTGTGGCTGCGGATGTGAGGGTGGGGCCGTGGCCATCGGCGCCGACCATGGCGGCTTCCCCCTCAAAGAGCGCCTCGGCTTTCGTCTCCGTGAAGCGGGTCGCACGGTGGTGGACTGTGGCACCGACTCCACCGAAGCCGTCGACTACCCCGATTTCGCACGGGCGGTCGCCGAGAAGGTGGCATCGGGCGAGTGCGTCGTGGGCATCGCGATCGACGGCGCCGGCATCGGATCGTGCATGGTCGCCAACAAGGTCCCGGGCGTGCGAGCGGCGCTGTGCTACGACCTGTCGTCAGCGCGCAACAGCCGTGAGCACAATCACGCCAATGTCCTCACACTCGGGGCCGGGCTCATCGGCGACGGACTCGCCTGGCAGATCGTCGAGGAGTGGCTGGCCACCCCGTGGGGGGAGGGTCGGCACGCCCGCCGGGTGGCGATGATCGACGCCCTGGACCGAGACCGGCAGCACGCGGGGACGCCGTCGTGACCGACCGTGACGCCCTCATCGAGGCGGTGACCCGCGAAGTCCTCGCCGCCCTCGCCGGCGACGCCCTCGACGACTGTCTCACCTGTTTCGGCGACTGCGTCGCCCACTCGGCGTCCAAGGTTCGCGACGTGCTCGCCGCCGGGGCGACCCGAGTGTCGTATGTGGGGTCCGGTGCCGACGTCCCCACCGACCTCGCCGGGTTCATCGACCACACCCTTCTCCGACCCGACGCCACCGCCACCGAGATCGACCGCATGTGTGCCGAGGCGATCGAGTACGGGTTCGCGTCGGTGTGCGTCAACCCCACCTGGACGAAACGGGTCGCCGAGGCGCTGCGGGGCAGTCCGGTGGTCACCTGCGTGGTCGTCGGGTTCCCGCTCGGCGCCACCATGCCAGAGATCAAGGCCATGGAGGCGCGCCGGGCGCTCCGTGACGGGGCACGCGAGATAGACATGGTGTTGAATGTGGGTGCGCTCAAGTCGGGAGACCACGACCTGGTCCTGCGGGACGTCGCCGGGGTTTCCGAAGCGTGTCGGGAGGTCGGCGCCGTGTGCAAGGTGATCCTCGAGACCGCCCTGCTCACCGACGAGGAGAAGGTGATCGCCTCTCGGCTGGCGTCGGACGGCAAGGCCGACTTCGTCAAGACGTCGACCGGGTTCGGTCCGGGCGGAGCGACGGTCTACGACGTGGCGTTGATGCGCGAGGCCGTCGGACCCAAGATGGGGGTGAAGGCGTCGGGTGGCATCCGCAGCGCCGACGACGTGCGACAGATGATCGCGGCCGGGGCGACGAGAATCGGCGCCTCGGCGGGAGTGGAGATCGTGACCGGAGGGAGTTCCAGTGAGCGGTATTGACCTGAGGGGCTATGCGTTCCTCGACAGCCTGCAGCCCCAGTACGCAGCGTTCCTGGGGACCGTGGCCCAGGGATTCCTGCCGCTCGCCGGCGACGCCTCGCTGTACGTCGAGATCTCACCGGGCATCGAGATCAACCGCCTCACCGACGTCGCCCTCAAGGCAACCCAGGTGAAGCCGGCGATGCAGATCGTCGAGCGCTACTTCGGACTCCTGGAGGTCCACTCGCCGTCACAGGCGGAGACCCGCGCCGCCGGTGAGGCGATCCTCGCCGAGATCGGCGTCAAGGAGACCGACCGGATCAAGCCCCGCATCGCCTCCAGTCAGATCATCCGCCGGATCGACGATCACCAGGCGCAACTGATCAACCGGATGCGCCACGGCCAGATGATCATCCCCGGGCAGACCCTGTACCTCCTCGAGATGGAACCGGCCAGTTATGCCCCGCTCGCCGCCAACGAGGCAGAGAAGGCGGCCAACATCAGTGTCCTCGAGGTCAGGTCGTTCGGGTCGCTCGGCCGGGTCTATCTCGGTGGTGAGGAGAGCGACATCGACGTGGGGTGGCGGGCCGCGGTGGCGGCTCTGGAAGGCCTCGAAGGCAGAGAGATGACGTGACCGGGCATACGCTCGGCGTAGCAATCGAACACAGAGGGAGAGCGAGGGCCAATGGCTGAAGCACTCGGGATGATCGAAACCCGCGGGTTCACCGCGATGGTGGAGGCCGCCGACGCGATGGTGAAGGCGGCGAAGGTGGAACTGGTGGCGTATGAGAAGACCGGCGGCGGCTATGTGACCGCGGTGATCCGCGGCGACGTGGCGGCGGTCAAGGCCGCCATCGATGCCGGGACCCGCGGCGCCGAGAAGGTTGGCGAGGTCGTGTCGACGCACGTCATCGCCCGCCCGCACACCAACGTCGACCTCGTCCTGCCGCTCGGCAGGGCCGACGAGGCCGCCGCCGAGTCGTCCTAGGCGACCGGGGGAGACGCCGGTGCAGCTGGGACGCGTCGCCGGGACGCTGGTCGCATCCGACAAGGAGCCGACCATGGAGGGCCTCGCGTTCCTCGTGGTCCGGCAGATCGACGTCGAGGGCAACGACGCCTCGGGGTACGTGGTCGCCGTGGATGCGGTCGGCGCCGGGGTCGGCGAGATCGTCATGTACGCCTCTGGATCGTCTGCCCGGCAGACGGGAGTGACCCGCGACCGGCCCTGTGACGCGGTGATCATGGCGATCGTCGACACCTGGGAGGTCGGCGGCGACGTGAAGTACACGAAGTGACGCCCCGTTCCTTCTCCGAGGCCGAGGTCCAGGAGGTGATCGCCCGCGTTCGCCAGCGGCTCGGTGGTACCGCCGAGTCGGCACCGGCGCATCCCCGGGTCCCGGTCGACGTGCCGGAAGCCGAGCTCGGGTTGGGGGTGTTCGCCACCGTCGACGAGGCGGTCGCCGCCGCCCAGCGAGCCCAGGCGGCATACGACCGCGGGGGCACCGACCTGCGCGAGGCCGTGGTCGCCTCCATCCGCTCCTCGATGCTGGAGCATGCGCAGAGCCTTGCCGACATGGCTCACGAGGAGACCGGGCTAGGACGACCGGAAGACAAGGTCCGCAAGAACATCCTGGTAGCGACCCGGACTCCCGGACCGGAGGATCTCGAACCCCTCATCGAGACGGGTACCGACGGGATGATGCTCACCGAGCACGCCCCGTTCGGGATCGTCGGAGCGATCACGCCGACCACGAACCCGACGTCCACGATCATCAACAACACGATCGCCATCGTGAGCGGCGGCAACGCCGTCGTGTTCAACGCCCACCCCAACGCCAAGGGAGTCTCGGCCCACAACGTCCGGCTCCTCAACCAGGCGATCATGGCGGCAGGAGGACCGGCCGACCTGGTCACCGCGGTCGCCGTCCCGACCATCGAGAGCGCCCAGGCGCTCATGCACCATGCCGGCGTCGCGGTTCTGCTCGTCACCGGCGGTCCCGGAGTCGTCCGTGAGGCGCTGAACACCGACAAGCGGGCGATCACCGCCGGACCCGGCAACCCGCCGGCCGTGGTGGACGAAACGGCCGACGTCGAGCGGGCGGCGCGCGACATCGTCGCCGGCGCGTCGTTCGACAACAACGTGATCTGTACCGACGAGAAGACGGTCATCGCCCTGCGCTCCATCGCCGACAACCTGGTGCGAGCGATGGGGCGTAATGGCGCCCATGTGCTCAAGGAACACGAGCTGCGCAAGGTGGAGCGAGTGATCTTCGAGACCATGGGGCCGCCCGGGAAGCCCGGTGTGATCAACCGCTCGTGGATCGGGAAGAACGCCCGCGACATCGCCGCCGCCGCCGGGGTCGACGTCGAGGGCGATCCACGGCTGCTCGTCGCCGAGGTCCCCAACGAGCACAGCCTGGTGTGGACCGAACAGATGATGCCGGTGCTCCCGGTGACCTCTGTCCCTGACGTCGATAGCGCCATCGACCTCGCCATCAAATCGGAGCATGGGTTCCGTCACACCGCCTCGATCCACTCGAACAACGTGGCCACCATCACGCGAATGGCCCGGTCGATCAACGTGAGCATCTTCATCGCCAACGGACCCAACTACGCCGGATTGGGCCAGGGAGGAGAGGGGTTTACCTCGTTCTCGATCGCCAGCCCGAGCGGGGACGGGATGACCCGCCCCATCACCTTCACGCGGGAGCGGCGGATCGCCGTGGTCGGCGCATTGCGGATCGTGTGAGACGGCTTTGCCAGCTTCCAGCTTCCGGCTACCTGCCTCCGGCCGGAATCTCGGGAGATCACAGGCGCGGGGCTGCGCCATGACCGCGTTGGGGGTGCTCGAGTTCGAGTCGGTGGCGGTGGGGATCCTCGCCGGGGACGCGATGGTCAAGGCGTCGCCGGTGGCTTCGATCACCGCCGGGACCATCCACCCGGGCAGATATCTGGTCCAGGTCACCGGGGATGTGGCGTCGGTCGAGGAGGCACTGATCGCGGGGCGGGCGCGGGGGGCGGCGTTGATCGTCGACGAGGTGTTCCTTCCTGACGTCCACCCGGCCGTGGTGGCCGCGATCGGGAGTGTCCGCGGCGAACCATCCGGCGAAGCCCTGGGCATCCTGGAGACGGCAACGGTCTCGTCCGCGGTCGCTGTGGCCGATGCAGGGGTGAAGGCGGCGGCGGTGGTGCTCATGGAGCTCCATCTCGCCGACGACCTCGGGGGTAAGGCGTACGCGCTGTTCTCGGGATCGGTCGGCGACGTGGAAGTGGCCGTGGAGGCGGGGGGTGCCGCCGTCGGACCCGGCAGGGTGCTGCAGCAGGTGGTGGTCCCGATGCTCGCCTCCGAGATGGGGGACAATCTGTGGTCGGCGGCGCGGTTTGTCGACCGGATCGGGGAGTCGGATGCAACTGGCTGACGTCATCGGGACCGTGGTGGCGACGGAGAAGTCCGAGGGCTTGGAGGGGGTTCGATTCCTGATCCTCCAGCCCCTGGACCGATCTGGGGAGCCGAGCGGCGATCCGGTGGTGGCCGCCGATGCCCTGTTCACCGCCGGGGTCGGCGAACGGGTGTACTTCGTGTCGAGCCGGGAGGCCGCGGTGGCGCTGCCCGAGCAGTTCGTTCCCGTCGACCACGCCGTGGTCGGCATCGTCGACGAGGTGGAGATCCGGTGAAGCTCGGACGCATCAGCGGGACCGTGGTGTCCACCATCCAGCATCCGACCCTCGACGGACATCAGCTGCGCGTGGTCGATCTCCTCGACGTATCGGGTGTTCCGACCGGCGGGTATGTGATCGCCGTCGACGCGATCGGCGCCAGCCACGGTCAGACCGTTCTGGTGCTCGACGAGGGCTCCTCGGCGCGACAAGTCATGGCCGACGCCAACGCTCCGGTGAGGGCCATCGTGGTCGGGATCGTCGACGAGGTCCGGGTGGACGGGACCGACTTCGACGTCACCTGATCGCGGCCGGCGGAACGACGCGTCGGGGGTAGCCTCGGCACGGTGAGATCCCTCCTCGTCGCCGTATGCGTGGTCGCCCTCGCCGCCTGCGACCCATCGACGCCCACGCTCACCACGATGGACCCGTCGGGGACGACCACCACGCTGGCCAACGACACCTGCGACCGGCTGGCCACCGACACTGCGCGCTACCTCGAACTCGTCGTGGCGGTCCTTGACGAGACCCCACTCGACGACTTCAGGGACCGGGAGGCCTGGACGGAGTCGCTCCTCGCTCTCAAGGAGCAGGGTGATCTTCTCGATACCCGGGCCGACCGAATGCGCTGCGATCCGGCCCGGATCCAAGCGGAGGCGTTCGCCCGCGCCCGACTCGACCCCGAGAGCGGGCTCGCGGCGTACCTGCTCGAGTGGCTCGGCCAGGGGAGTGGGGAGTAGCGAGAGGCGAGGGGGAGAACGCTTAACGCTTAACGCTTAACGCTTAACGCAGGAGCGGGCCAATTTCTTGCGTTGAGCGTTAAGCGTTGTCCAGCAGCCGGGCGGCCCCCGTGTCTATGAGCCACACCACGTCGCGAGCTCGCGCGGTCACCCTTGCGGCGGGGAGGTCGCTCCCACCGCTCAGGACTTCGGCGACCGCTGATGCCTTCTCCTCTCCGGCGGCGAGGAACAGGGTCCGTCGCGCTCGGGTGAGGAGACCGAGGGTGGCGGTGAGACGCCAGCCCTTGTCGGGTACCAGTGTGGCGACGAAGTCACGGTCGGTGACGTCGAGGGCGTCGCTCCCCGGGAACAGCGACGCCGTGTGACCGTCGGATCCCATGCCGAGGATCACCATGCCCGGTTCGAGCCGTCCGCCGACACTCCTCAGGACGCTGCCGAGCATCGTCTCGTATTCGTCGGCTGCTTCGCTGGCGTCTTCACGCCACGGAACCTCGAGTAGCCGCGCCGGTATCCGATCGAACAGCGCCCGTCGGGCCATGCCGGCGTTGCTGTCGGGATGGTCGGTCGGGACATGCCGCTCGTCGGTCATCCAGGCGGCGACTTCCTGCCACGGGAGATCGCGGTCGGCGAGCAGCTCGTAGGCGCGCCGTGGGGTGGTGCCGCCGGCGAGTCCGAGAGTGTGGCCGTTGCCATCGAGGCCGAGCCACCCCTCCACTTCGTCGGCCGCCGCCTCGGCGAGAGCCTCCAGGGTGCTGAAGATGCGAACATGCATGCGGCGGGGGACAGTAGCGAGGGGCGAGGGGCGAGGGGCCAGCTACCGGCTGCCAGCTACCGGCTGCCAGCTACCGGCTGCCAGCAGTGTGCAGCGTGCAGCCGTCGACGGGCCTGCGTTGAGCGTTGAGTGTCGAGCGTTGGGTCCGTGTCGTAGCCTCTTCCCATGGCACGTCAGGTCGTGATCGAGTGGAGCGGTGGGGAGGTGCCCGCCAGTGTGGATGGGCCGGACGGTGCCTCGATCGGAATACTCCTTGCGCATGGCGCCGGGGCCGGCAGGAGCCATCCCTACATGGAGGGGTTGCGCTCACGGCTCGCCGCGGCGGGTTTCCTCGTCGTCGCCTTCGACTACCCGTACATGGCGGTGGGGCGGAAGGCGCCCGATCGTCTGCCGACCTTGGTCGCCGCCCATGAGGCCGCGGCGACTCACATGGAGGGTCTGGTCGATCGGGCGGTGATCGCCGGCAAGTCGATGGGCGGTCGAGTGGGATCCCACCTGTCTGGGTTCGATCGGTGGCCACGCCTCTTCTACGGGTATCCCCTGGTCGCGCTGGGCAAAACCGAGCCACGCGATACGACTCACCTGGATCGACTCACCGGGGCTTTGCTGTTCGTCCAGGGTGAGCGTGATCGCATGGCTCCGCTCGACCTGCTGCGGCCCGTCGTGGAGCGCCTCGGCGCCGCGCTACACGTGGTTCCCGATGCCGATCACTCGTTCAAGGTTCCCAAGAGGACCGGTCGCACCGAGGGGGACGTCCTCGACGAGCTGGTCTTGGTGACGAGTGAGTGGATAGGGCAGTAGCAATTCGCAATTCGCAATTCGCGATTCGCAAGAGTCAGGAGCCAGGTGCGCGGTGCTCTGTCGCCTCCGGCTATTCGGTGTTGGCGGCGAGGGTTCGCAGGAGTGACCGGTCCCGTTCGTAGGTGAGGCGGTCGATGGCCGCCGGAAACGGGAGCCACTCGATCCGGTCGACCTCGTCGTTGGGCTCGAACTCTCCACCGTCGGGGGTCATCGCCCAGTAGGTCACGACCTTCGGGAGTCCGGCCGACATGCGGTACTCGACGGTTCCCACGGATGCGCCGAGGCTGCACAGGTAGCCGGTCTCTTCACGCACCTCGCGCAGCGCCGCTTCGGCTTCGGTCTCATCGGGATCGGTCTTGCCCTTCGGGAACGACCAATCGTCGTAGTGGGGTCGGTGGACGACGAGCACCTCACGAACCCCGTCGAACGAGGTACGGGTCACGATGCCTCCGGCGGCGACGATCACGTTGGGGCTCGAGGCTGCATGGTCGGGGTCAGGGTACGCGCCGTGTGCCCGGGCTTCGGCGAGAGTCTGGAATCGACGGTGGGAGTCGACCCCCACTGTGGTCGGCACCTTGGTCCACCGGTCACCCTCCAGGGTCCAGGCGAGGCGATCGTCCGCCAGGTAGACGCGCAGTATCTCGTCGAGCCGCCGCCGCAGCCGTGGGTGCTGGATGGGAACGAGGGCTTCCACCCGTGCGTCCAGGTTCCGATGCATCATGTCTGCGGACCCGATCAGGTACTCGGCGGCGTCACCGACGCCGAATCGGAAGGCGCGGGAGTGCTCTAGGTATCGACCAATGATGGATCTGACGGTGATGGTGTCGGACATTCCGGCCACCTGCGGGCGCAGACAGCAGGTCCCCCGCACGATGAGATCGACCGGGGTACCGGCGGCAGATGCGGCGTACAGCTCTTCGATCACTGCCGAATCCACCAGGTGGTTGACTTTCATCGTGATGTGCCCGTCGGCACCGAGCGCCGCCTGGGCGCGGATGCGTTCGACGATCTCGTGCCGCAGAGTGACCGGAGCCACCAGTAACCGCCGGTACGACTCCCGGCGGCCTAGTCCGGTGAGAACGTTGAAGAGCTCGGTGAGGTCGGACCCGATGTCCTGGTCGGCGGTCAGCAGCCCCAGATCCTCATAGAGGCGCGCCGTCTTCGGGTTGTAGTTGCCGGTCCCGATGTGCGAGTACCGAACCAGCCGGTCGCCCTCCCGACGGACGACGAGGGCCACCTTGGCGTGGGTCTTGAGTCCCACCATGCCGTACACCACGTGAGCACCCGCCTCCTCCAGGATGCGTGCCCAGGCGATGTTGGCCTCCTCGTCGAACCGTGCCTTCAGCTCGACGATGACCACCACCTGTTTGCCGGCCCGCGCCGCGGAGACGAGCGAGTGCACGATCGACTGCTCGCCACCGAGCGCAGGGTCATCGGGGTCCGAGGTTCGATAGAGGGTCTGTTTGATGGCTACGACGTCGGGATCGCGGGCGGCGGCAGCGATGAAGGCGCCCACCGCGTTGGCGAAGGAGTCGTACGGGAGGTGGACCAGGATGTCGCGTTGGCGGATGCGATCGAAGATCGTCTCGTCGGGGCGCGGCATCAGGATCGGCTGGGTGGCCGCCACCGAAGGCTCGTGGCGGAGGTCGGGACGGCGCAGCGCCGCGATGGTCACCAGACCGGACAGCGCAAGCTGCCCGTCGGTGAGGTACACGTCCTGGTCGCGGATACGCATCTCGCTGCGCAGCAACTCGATGACGTGCTCGGGCATCGTCGGGTCGACCTCGAGGCGGACCACGTTGCTGAACCGATGGCGGGTCTCGAGCAGCTCCTCCATGGCCGAGACCAGGTCGTCGGTCTCGGCGATCGCCTGCTCGGCGCTCCGGGTGACGCGGAACGGGTGCGCGCTGAGCACGGTGCGTCCCGGGAACAGGCTGGCCACCTGGGAAGCGATCACCTGTTCGGTGGGCACGAACGTGGAACCGTCGTCGATGGGCAGATATCGGGGGAGCAGCGGTGGAACCTTCACCCGGGCGAACCGGGGGCTGCGGCCGGCGGAGTCGAGGACCGTCACGGCCAGGTTGAGGGATAGGTTTGAAATGTACGGGAACGGGTGGGACGGGTCCACGGCGAGCGGCGTGAGCATGGGGTAGATCGACGTCTCGAAGGTCTCCACGAGCGCCTTGGTGGCATCGTCGTCGAGTTCCTCCCAGTCGGCGATGACGATGCCGTGGGCCCGCAACCCCGGCCTGAGCTCGGCGTCGAACAGTCGTTGCATGCGGGCCTCGAGCGCCTGGACCCGCCCGCGGGCGATCAGTTGTTGCTCGTCCACTCCGAGCCCGTCGTCGGTCACGAGGGGCACGCCCGCCGCCGCCTTGTCGAGAAGGCTGGCGACCCGTACCTGGAAGAACTCGTCCAGGTTGGAGGCCACGATCGCCAGGAAGCGGACGCGCTCGAGCAGGGGCACGTTCGGGTCCTCGGCCACGGCGAGAACCCGATGCTGGAAGTCGAGGATCGACAGCTCACGGTTGGTGAGACGCTGGGCCACGACTAGATGGTCGGCGCGAACGGGTGTGGAGTCAATAGAAGATGCGGGTGCCGGGGGCCAGCCGCCCGGCACCAGGCCCCAGACGGACCGCTTTAGGGGTTCTCGAGGGCGGTGATCTTGGCGACGCGCCTGCGGTGGCGCTCGTCGCCCGAGAACCTTGCCTCTAAGAATGCGGTGACGATCTCGCGAGCCAGGTGGGTGCCGATCACCCGACTCCCCAAGGCGATGGCGTTGGCGTCATCGTGCTCGACCGCCTGGTGGGCGGTGTAGGTGTCGTGCGCCTGGGCGCATCGGATGCCGGCGAGCTTGTTGGCGGCGATGGCGGCACCCGCTCCGGACCCGCACACGATGATGCCGCGTTCGGCTTTGCCTGAAGCGATCGCCTTGCCAATCGCCGCGGCGTAGTCCGGGTAGTCGACAGGCTCGGTCGAGTGGGTTCCCAGATCGGTCACTGCATGGCCGGCGGCTGCGACGAACTGAGCCAGGAACTCTTTCATCTCGTAGCCGGCATGGTCGGCGGCGATGGCGACGCGCATGACACGAGGCTAGCGGGACCGCCCACCGGCCCTGGAGCCTGGAGCCTCGGGAGCGGTGCCGTGTGGCTTCGGATCGCGACGCCCGCCTTACACTCGACGCACGATGGACCAGTTCCTCGTCAGCGGCGGGACGCCCCTCGAAGGGTCGGTGGGCGTGTTCGGTGCCAAGAACGCAGCCCTCAAGCACCTGGTGGCGACGCTGCTCGCGCCCGGGGAGCATCGCCTCGACAACGTCCCACCCATCGTCGACGTCCGCTTGATGGCGCGGGTCGTTGGTCACATCGGCGCCGAGGTCGTCACCGAAGGGTCATCGGTGCGGGTGATCGTGCCCGAATCCTTGACGCCCGAGGCCCCCATCGACCTGGTGCGTCAGATGCGAGCCTCCATCCTGGTGCTCGGTGCCCTGCTCGCTCGGTGTGGGGAGGCACGGGTTGCCTTCCCCGGCGGTGACGACTTCGGGTCGCGGCCCATCGACATGCACCTGGACGGGCTGCGGTCCATGGGGGCGTCGTTCGAATTGGAGCACGGCGTTCTCGTCGCCTCGGCGCCGGGGGGCCTGGTCGGCGCCGAGGTCAGCCTCGACTTCCCGAGCGTGGGTGCTACCGAAAACGTGCTCCTGGCGGCAGTTCTCGCCCGCGGAACCACGACCATCATCAACGCAGCCCGCGAGCCCGAGATCCGTGACCTGGCAGAGGCGCTCGTCGCCATGGGTGCGGTGATCCGCGGGGCCGGCACCTCCACCCTCGAGATAGACGGCGTGGCACAGCTGCGGCCGAGCCGGCATCGTGTCGTCCCGGATCGTCTGGAAGCCGGGACGTTCCTGGTTGCCGGAGCCATCACCGGGGGCGACGTGACCGTGACCGATTGTGTCCCCGAGCATCTCCGGATGGAGCTGCGCAAGCTGGGAGAGGCCGGGTGCGAGATCGAGACGGGCAAGGACTGGATCAGGCTGGTCGGACCCGAGCGTCCCGCGGCCGTCGACTTCGCCACGCTGCCGTACCCCGGATTCCACACCGACATGCATCCTCAGATGGTGGCGCTGCTGTCGCTGGCGGCGGGGATCTCCGTGATGACCGAGAACATCTACGCCGCTCGGTTCCGTTATGTGGGGGAGCTGGTTCGGATGGGTGCCGACATCCAGTTGGAGGGTCAGCACGTGATCATTCGGGGCGTCGAACGTCTCAGTGGGTGCCCGGTGGATGCGTGTGACATTCGTGCCGGTGCCGCCCTGGTGCTGGCCGGCCTGGCCGCCGACGGCGAGACCACCGTGACCGAAGTGGGGCACATCGACCGCGGCTACACCGACTTCGAGGGCAGACTCGCGTCGCTCGGGGCGAAGATCGAAAGAGTGGCTGTGAGCTGAAGCTCACCGCCACTGCTAACAGCTAACAGCTAACAGCTCACAGCCAGACGCAGTTCTGGCTGGTAGCTGGTGGCTGGTGGCTGGTGGCTGGCTTCTACACTCGGGAATGGTTTCGCGAGCTGATGGGGTTTCAATCAGCGATGAGTGACGACAGCACGACCACGACGATCGACGACACGGCTGCGGCCGAGGTCGATCTCACGCTGCTCAACGAGACGCTCGAGTACATCCGCCCGGCGCTCCAGGCAGATGGCGGCGACCTCGTGCTCCTCGGCGTCGACGACGGCACCGTGAACCTCCAGCTGGTCGGGGCCTGCGGCGGATGCCCGATGTCCACGATGACGCTCACCGCCGGCATCGAACGGATCCTGATCGACCGGGTCCCCGGCATCACCGCGGTGAACGCGGTATAGAAACGCGACAACGCTCAACGCTCAACGCAAGACGGGCGGATCTCTGGCGTTGAGCGTTAAGCGTTAAGCGTTCCCGCGGTCTGATGACGCTCAACGCAGGACCGACTTCCTCTGGCGTTATGCGTTATGCGTTATGCGTTCCCGCGGTCTGATGACGCTCAAACGCTTGACGCTCAGCGCAGGACCGACTTCCTCTGGCGTTATGCGTTGAGCGTTGAGCGTTGGTTCTATCCTCGCCCTCGTGACTTCACCGGACCGCGCTGATTTGATCCCTGCCGTTGTTTCCGGGGATCGGCGTGCGCTGGCTCGGGTGCTGAGCATTTTCGAGGACCGACGCGAGGGGGTCGACAGCCTCGTCGCAGAGGCATTCGCCGTCGCGGTGCCGGCGCACCGGATAGGGATCACGGGTGCCCCGGGGGCCGGCAAGAGCACGCTGACCGACGCCCTGGTGGCCGAAACCAGGAGGCGGGGCAAGAACGTCGGTGTGCTCGCCGTCGACCCGACCAGCCCGTTCAGCGGTGGTGCCATCCTCGGTGACCGGGTGCGCATGCAGCGCCATGTGCTCGACGAGGGAGTGTTCGTGCGTTCGATGGCGAGCCGTGGCCACCTCGGTGGCCTCTCCCTGGCGGCTCCCCAGGCGTTGGTGGCCCTGGAGGCAGCGGGATTCGACCCGATCCTGGTGGAAACGGTGGGTGTCGGACAGGATGAGGTGGAGGTCGCCGCCCAGGCCGACACTGTGATCGTGGTGCTCACACCCGGCTGGGGCGACGGCGTTCAGGCGGCCAAGGCCGGGGTCCTCGAGATCGGCGATGTGTTCGCGGTCAACAAGGCCGACCGTCCGGGCGCCGCCGAAACCGTCTCCGACATCAAGGCGATGCTGGCGATGGGCCACCGTGGCGACTGGGTGCCACCCGTGGTGACGACCGTCGCCACGGAGGGGACCGGAGTCGTCGAAGTGTGGGAAGCGGTCATGGCGCATCGGGACCATCTCGGTGAGGCAGGGCTGGAGGAGCGCCGTTCCGCTCGTCGTCGTGCGGAGTTGAGCACTGCCGTCGTCGAGGGCTTCAGGCAGCGGGCGGCGGCGATGATCGACGCCGGTGGGGACGTGGTCGCCGACGTCGAAGCCGGTCGGATGGACCCGTGGACGGCCGCCCGCCGTCTGCTCGCCGCCGACTGATCGAGCGCAGGCTACGAACCGGAGAAGCGGGCCTGGCGCTTCTCGAGGAAGGCGGCGACCCCCTCGGCGGCGTCTTCGGTGGCGAATACCTCGGCGAATCCATCGGCCTCCAGGGCGAGAGCATCGGCGATCGGGAGGCCCAGTCCCCCGTTCATGACCCGCTTGGCCATCCCGAGGGCACGGGTCGGTCCCTCGGCCCAGGCCGCCGCCGCTGCCAACGCCTCCTCGAGGAGGGCTGCTGCCGGCACCACGCGGTCGGCCAAACCGATGGCGAGGGCCTCGTCGGCCTCGACCATCCGGCCCGAGTAGTTGAGGTCGCGCGCCTTCCCCAGCCCGATGAGGCGCGGGAGCCGTTGCGTCCCGCCCGCTCCGGGGATGATCCCCAGCTTGATCTCGGGTTGGCCGACCCTGGCATCGTCGGCGAGGAACCGGAAGTCGCAGGCCAGAGCAAGCTCCAGGCCCCCACCGAGGGCAAAGCCGCGCACCGCGGCGATCACCGGCTTGGGAAGCGACTCGATCTCGACGGTGAGGCGGGAGAGGTGGGTCCCGAGGTCGGCGGCCGATCCACCGCCGTCCATGGCCGCTTTGAAGGCGGTGATGTCGGCGCCGGCGGCGAAGTGCGGCGCTCCGGTGATCACGACGGCGCGCACGTCGGGCGCCGCCGCCTCGGCGACCGCAGTGTGGAGGTCTTCGATCAGCTCCCCGGAGAGGGCATTGACCGGGGGGCGTTCCAGGGTGATGACGGCGACGGCGTCATGGCGTGCGAGTGATGCGAGCGTCATGGCGGCCATGGTACGCCGGCTAGTCGTCGCCGCCCCCGGCGAGGCTCTGCTGGAAGCGTCGCAGGTTGCCTCGCCAGATGGCCCGCAGCACCGGGCCGGCGACGATGACGCCGATTGGACCTCCGAGATACCAGGGGAACCTGATCGACTCGGACCACACCATCCTGGTACCGCCCTCGTGCTCTTCGAGCCGAAACGATCCGGTTCCGGTGAACAGACCGCGATGGGCGACCCCCATGAGTCGTGGCGGATCCCACTGCGTGAACTCGATCACGTCGCGGGTGCGGAACGGTCCGACCCGGGTGGCGACGGCGAGAATGGTGCCAACACCGCGGGTCCTGGTGCCGGTGAACTCTGCCGACTCGGCATCGGCCATCCACTCGACGTGGCGTTCCACCGCTTCGAGTTCCCGCCACACCCGATCACGCGGCTGGGCGAGGTCGATGGAGAGGGTGATGCGGGGCACGGGCTCAGGGTACGGGCCCGCCGGGCGCATGCCGCTCGCATCGGTACGATCCCGATCCAATGGTCACCAAGCGCGGACGGACCTGGATCTCCCGGGGGGCTGTCGTCGCCGTCCTCGTGCTCGTCGCCCTCGTCGGAGGCGGGGTCTGGTACCACGCCGGGGAGATCGAACGGTCGGTGCTTCGACTGCCCGCGGGCCACGGCGCCCCGGAGCGGTTCGGGCCCGCTGCGACCCCCGGCGAGGTCGACGTGGCCTACACCGAGATCATCCTGGGCGGCCCCGCCGGCGACTACCCGACCTGGTTGATCGAGGGCGTGTCCGACCGGTGGGTGGTGTTCGTCCACGGGCTGGACGGTGACCGTCGCGAAGCGCTGCGAGTCCTTCCATCGCTGGTCGGTGCGGGGCATCCCGCGCTGGTCGTGTCCTATCGCAACGACGGCGACGGTCCCGTCGACGGCAGCGGTCGTCACACCCTCGGTGCGACCGAATGGCGGGACCTCGATCTGGCGGTGTCGTTCGCCGTGGCGAACGGCGCTGGCGACGTCGTCCTCTACGGCTTCGGAGCCGGGGCGTCCGTGATCGGCGCCTACTTGGCCAACGACCCTCTCGGTGTGGTCTCCGGGGTTGTGTTCGATGGTCCGTTGGTCGATGCCACGGACGCTGCTCTGGCGGTCTCCGCCCGCCGCCGGGTTCCAGCGTTGCTGGCACGCTGGGCTCGAGCCATGGTGACGTTCCGATTCGGCGTGGATCTCGCCTCCTCGAGTCTGCTGGGTCGCATCGACCACCTGACCATGCCGGTACTTCTGATCCACGGGGAGGCCGACGATCGCCATCCGGTCGCGTCGACCCGCCTTCTCGCCGACGCTCTCCCCGACGCGGTACTGCACATCGTGGACGGGGCTGGGCACGGCGAAGCCTGGAACGTGGGTCGGTTCGGCTATGAGTCGACGGTGCGAGCGTTCGTGCGCGATCTTCCGTCGGGTTCCGAGCCGTGACCACCGGTCGCGCCACCGCCATACTCTGCGGGTGATGCTGTACCTCGACCATGCTGCGGCGACCCCCCTGCGTGCTGAAGCACGCGGGGCGATGGAGCCGTACCTCGACGCCGATTTCGGCAACCCGTCGGGGATCCACGGCGTCAGCCGGCGGGCCAAGGACGCCGTCGAGGCAGCTCGGGAGCAGGTGGCGGACCTCCTGGGCGCGGAGCATCCCCTCGACGTCGTCTTCACCGGTGGCGGCACCGAGTCGGTCAACCTCGGCGTCTGGGGGCCGCTGCTCGCCGCCGGCCCCGGCCATCGACTGGTCACCAGCGCCATCGAGCACGAGGCCGTACTCGCCGGAATCGGTCCCATGCGTCGCCTCGGCTTCGAAGCGACGGTGGTCGGCGTCGACTGGCCCGGCGTCGTGGAGCCCTCGGAGGTGGCGACGGGGGTGGACTCTCGGACCGTGGTCGTGTCGGTGATGGCCGCGAACAACGAGACCGGGGTGGTGCAGCCGGTGGCGAAGATCGCCGAAGCCGTGCGGTCGGTCCGCGAGAACGTGCTCCTTCACACCGATGCGGTTCAGGCGGTGGTCGGCGTTCAGGCGGATCTGGCGTCGCTCGGGGTGGACATGCTCTCGCTCTCCGGCCACAAGATCGGCGGACCCAAGGGGGTGGGGGTGCTGATCGCGCCCCGCCGGGTGACATTGGGACCCATCATCCACGGCGGCGGTCAGGAATTGGGCCGACGATCGGGGACCCACCACGTGGCCGGCATCGTTGGTCTGGCCGCCGCCCTCGCCGCTGCCGTCGCCGATGCCGCGGAGTTTCGTCGTCGGATCGGGGCGGAGCGGGATCGATTCGAGCATGCCCTGTCCGGGCGGGTGCCCGACGCCGAGGTGACCGGCGTCGGCGCCGAGCGCCTCATCCAGCACAGTCATGTGCGCTTTCCCGGGGTTCCAGCAGAGACCCTGCTCATCCGCCTCGATGCCTCCGGAGTGGCTGCTTCGTCCGGCTCGGCGTGTCAGAGCGGAGCGACCAAGCCGTCGCACGTGCTGACGGCCCTGGGTATGTCGGAGCCGGCGGCGCGCCAGTGCGTCCGGTTCACGTTCGGCCACACGACCGCCGACGGGGACGGTGGGCGCGCCGCTGCGGTCGTCGCCGAAGCGGTCGAGGCGCTGCGATGAAGGTCCTGGTGGCGATGTCGGGTGGGGTCGACTCCAGCGTCGCCGCCGCCCTGATGATCAAAGCCGGCCACGACGTCGTCGGTGTCACCCTCAAGCAGTGGGAGGAGGCGGACGGGAGCCTCCCGACCTCCGGGTGCTGCACCGTCGGCGACGCCGAGGACGCCCGGCGGGTTGCCTCGCTGCTGGACATCCCGTACTACGTCCTCGACTACGTCGACGTGTTCCGCGAGCGGGTGGTCGACGAGTTCGGGCGCGCCTACCTGGAGGGAAGGACTCCGAACCCGTGCATCGAGTGCAATCGTCGGGTGCGGTTCGGTGCCCTGCTCGATCGCGTCGAACAGCTCGGATGCGACCTCCTCGCCACCGGCCATCACGCTCGCGTCGTCGAACGCGACGGTCGATTCGCCCTGATGCGTGGTCGCGATGGTGCCAAGGACCAGTCGTACGTGCTTCACATGCTCGGACAGGCGGAGCTGGCATCGATCCGCCTCCCCATCGGCGAGCTCACCAAGGCCGAGGTCCGAGCGCATGCCGATCGCCTGGGTCTGCGCACGGCGGCCAAGCCGGACAGCCAGGACCTGTGCTTCGTCGGCGGTGACTACCGCGACTTCCTCCGGACACACTTTCCGGGTGCCGCTCGCCCCGGCGCCATCGTCGACCTCGACGGAACCGTCGTTGGTGAGCACCGCGGTATCGCCGACTTCACCATCGGCCAGCGTCGCGGGCTCGGCGTCGCTGCCGGCGAGCCGCGCTACGTGGTGGCGACCGATCCTTCGACCTCGACGGTGACCATCGGCCCCCGCCGCTCCCTGGAGGCGGTCGAGGCGAGGGTGAGCGGCGTCACCTTCGTGGCCGGCCGCGAACCCGGCGACGGCACGACTGCTGGTGTCAAGGTGCGGTACCGATCGCCGGCTGCCCCGGCAACACTGCGGCGCGACGGTGACGGTTGGGTGGTCCGCTTCGACCAGCCGCAGCTGGCCATCGCTCCCGGGCAGGCCGCGGTGTTCTACGACGGCGACGAGGTCCTCGGCGGCGGGACCATCGAGGAAGCGGCATGAGCGGACCGGCTGAGAGGATCGCCGAGCTGCGACGGGAGATCAGCCGACATGCCGAGTCCTATCACACCCGTGATGAGCCCGAGATCTCGGATGCCGACTACGACGCCCTGGTAGCCGAGCTCATGGCGCTCGAGGAGCAATACCCGGACCTGGCGGTCGCCGACTCACCCTCCCTGGCCATCGGCGCGGCGCCGTCGGCGCTCTTCGCCCCGGTCGAGCATCGGGTACGCATGTTCTCGCTGGACAACGCCGACGCCATCGAGAAGGTAGAGGCCTGGGAGAGCCGCCTGGTGCGCCAGCTGGGCCGTCCAGCCTCGGGGTACGCCTGTGAGCTCAAGGTGGACGGGCTGGCGGTCAACCTCACCTACGAGGACGGCGAGTTCGTGCGTGGCGCGACCCGCGGTGACGGTGTGGTGGGCGAGGAGATCACTGCCAACCTCGAGACCGTAGGGGCCGTGCCCCGCCGACTCACCGGCTCTGACGTCCCCTCGGTCCTCGAGGTCCGGGGCGAGGTGTATATGCCCCAGGAGGCCTTCGACGCTCTCAACCGCGCTCAGGCCGATGCCGGCGATCGCCTCTACGTGAACCCGCGCAATGCCGCCGCCGGTTCGCTCCGGCAGAAGGACCCTGCGGTCACCGCCTCGCGCCAGCTGTCGATGTGGGTGTATCAGCTGGCACTGGTCGACGGTGTCGCCGCCGCCGAGACCCACTCGGCCAGCCTCGCCTGGTTGGCCGAGCACGGATTCCCCGTCAATCCAGAGTCGCGGGCGGTCGGGTCGCTCGACGAGGTTCGCCAATACCTGCAAGCAGCGGAGGCGGGTCGTCATGACCTCGGTTACCAGACCGACGGCGTCGTCGTGAAGGTGGATGCTCTGGCCGAGCAGGCCGAGCTGGGGTTCACCGCGAGGAGTCCACGCTGGGCGATCGCCTACAAGTTCCCACCGGAAGAGCGCACCACGCGGCTGCTGCGCATCGAGGTCAACGTCGGGCGGACCGGGGCGGTCACTCCCTATGCGGTGATGGAGCCCGTGTTCGTCGGGGGAGCCACCGTCACCAACGCCACCCTGCACAACCAGGACGAGGTGGCCCGCAAGGACCTGCGGGTCGGGGATCTGGTAGTGGTTCGGCGCGCCGGAGACGTCATCCCCGAGGTGGTGGCTCCGGTGGTCTCGGTGCGGACCGGCAGGGAGAAGAAGTGGTCGATGCCGAGCATCTGTCCGTTCTGTCGGAATCCGATCGTCCGAGAGGACGGCCAGGCGGTCGCCCGGTGCACCGGCGGCTTCTCCTGTCCGAGCCGACTCCGCGAGCATCTCGCCCATTTCGCCGGTCGCAGTGGGATGGACATCGAGGGTCTCGGCTTCATGACCATCGACCTCCTGTTGACCGAGGACCTGGTGTCCGATGCTGCCGATCTGTTCGTCCTCGAACCCGACGCCCTCCTCGGCCGGGAGGGTTGGGGGGAGACTTCGGTGGGCAACCTGATGCGGTCCATCGACGCCGCCCGGGACCGCCCGCTGGGGCGGGTGTTGACCGCGCTCGGGATCCCGCTGGTCGGTGGAACCGTGGCCCGGGTCCTTGCCCGTCGCTTCCGTTCGATCAAGCGGTTGATGAGCGCCGGACCCGAGGAACTCGCCGATATGGAGGGGATCGGCCCGGAGATCGTCCGATCGCTGACCGAGTGGTTCGCCGACGACGCCAACCGGCAGCTGGTGGAGAAGCTGACGGCAGCCGGGGTGAGGCTGGAGGACCCGGAGCCCGAAGGAGTGGACACCGGGTTGCTGGCCGGCGTCACGGCGGTCCTGACCGGCACGTTGCCCGGTATCAGTCGGGACGAGGCGAAGGCGGCGATCGAGGATCGTGGCGGCAAGGTGACCGGGTCGGTGTCGTCGCGGACCACGGTGGTCGTGGCCGGGGAGTCGCCCGGCTCGAAGCTGGCGAAGGCCGAAGAACTCGGTGTGCCGGTGATCGACGAGGCCGGGCTGAGGCGGCTACTGGACGAGGGACCTTCCACGCTCAACGCATAACGCTCAACGCAGGAACGCTCTGGCGTTGAGCGTGGAACTCACCGCATCACCCCCAATCTCGGCTCTACGCGTGTACCGTTGCCGGAGGTTTTCTGCAGGAGAGCGATGCTCGAAGCAACAGTTGGGGCGACGCCGATCGGGCGCGCATGGCTCTGACCGACGGGTGGCGCGGACCCCGCGCCGTGACGACCGGATGGTCGGTGGTGTGGACCCGCGGGGACGGGTGCGCCGAACTGGCGGAACTCCTCGCCGCCGGTGAGCCGAAGGCCGCCGACTCGGATCTCCGGGACGCGTGCATCCGTGCCCGAGCCGACCTGCTGGTGGCGAAGAGGCTGACGTCGTTCGACCTGGTCGGCACCGCGGTACCCGTCGACTTCGACCCGACGCGGGCCACCGAGGTGGTCGCCGCGGTGGGCGGTGGCCCCCACTCGGCGTTCGCGGCGCGGATCGCCGAACGGCTCGCCGCCGTCCTCGACGTGCCCGGGTCCCTGGTCTACGGGTCGGCCACCGACGACCGTGACGGCGCCGCCGAGCGGACCCTCGCCGGCCTCGGCCTGGTCGTCCCCCACCTCCCCGGCCGGGTCGAGCGCGTCGAGTCGGCCCGGGCGCTGGTGGCATCGCTGCCGCCGACCGCGCTGGTCGTCGTGGGTGCCGCTGGTGGGTCGTGGCTGCAACGCCAGTTCTTCGGGCCGGGGAAGCAACTGGTGGTGGGAGCGCCCGGCGGGGCTGTGGTGGCCCGCAGTGCACCGGATCGGTGCTTCCAGCGGATGTCGGAGCCGGAGGCGGTAGGGGTTCACATGCTGGTGCGCGACGTCCTCGGGGTGATGACCGCTGCCTCTGTGCCGGTCGTCGACGATGGGGTGCTGATCGGCGTGGTTCGCAAGCGCGCCCTCATCGGCGCCGATCCGGCGTCACCGGTAGGCCCTCTCGTGGAGGATCCGGTGTTCGTGGCGGTCGACGATCCGGTGGATGCAGTCGCGGAGATGATCGAACATCTCGATCATGGCCCGGTCCCGGTCGTGGACCACGACGGAAGACTCGTCGGTCTGATCTGAGGTGGCGCAGCCCGTAGGTGATCCGGTCCCTTCGGTGACAGCCACCGGCTCGCCCACCGAGGTGCTGGTGGGGCCGACGACGACGCTGCGTAGACCCACCCCGGGTATCGACGCGCTCACTCTCCATCCGCTGACGCACGGCTCACCGGAGGCCGAGGCCACCTGGACCTACCTGGGCTATGGCCCCTGGCCCACGGTGGAGGCGATGACCGCCTGGATGGACCGATGCCGGACGTCGACCAACCCGTGGTGGTACACGATCACCGGCGAGACCACCGAACCGCTGGGGATGGCGGCCTTCCTCAACCGCAGTGAGCCCGACCGTCGGGTCGAGGTGGGCCACATCTGGTACGCGCCGACGGCGCAGCGGACCCACGCCAACACGGAGGCGATCCTGCTCATGGGCACCCACGCCTTCGCCACGCTCGGATGTCGGAGACTCGAGTGGAAGTGTGACGCGCTCAACGAGCCGTCACGCGTGGCGGCCGAACGCCTGGGGTTCACTTTCGAAGGAGTCTTCCGGAATCACATGATCGTGAAGGGCCGAAACCGTGACACGGCCTGGTACTCGATCACGGATGCCGAGTGGCCACGGGTGGAGCAGGCAATGCGCCTGTGGCTCTACGAGGAGCCTCGGGACCGTCGCGGCCGTCAGACGCGGTCGCTGGCCGAGGTTCGCGCCTCGCTCAGCTGACCCGGAATTCCCACGAGAACCCGCCCGGGTCCGGCGGTCCTCCTGCGACCCGATCCCAGGTGATCTCGATCGTGTGCTCGCCGGGCTCCCACCCCTCGATGACCCGCCCCGGGGCCGGCCGCCATCGGAATTGGCCGATCTCCGGAGTGACGCTGATCTCGCTCTCGGGAATCCCCACGCCGTCGACGGTGAGGGTGATCTCGTATCCGACCGGCAGGTTGATCTCGAGTCCCACCTGGCTCAACACCATGTCGTTCGGATGCGGATACACCGATCGCAGGGCACCGGGCAGTTCTAACGGGTCGCCGTCGGTGTCGAGGACGGCGAGCGTCACCACCAGCGCGGCCAGCGCCAGGCCGAGCCCGATCATGAGGCGACGAAAAGCAGCCGGAGACACAGGGGGAAGGTAGTTGGTTTGTGGGCGACGCTTAACGCTCAACGCTCAACGCTCAACGCCAGAAGGATCGAGCCGGTCTTGCGTTGAGCGTTAAGCGTTGAACGTCTGCGGCACGCTCCACGCCCAACGCGAAAGTGCGGTGCGGGTCTTGCGTTGAGCGTTAGGCGTTTGCTGGACGCGCACCACCGCGACCGCTGCACTCCCCACGCCGCGCGCCCGGTAACGTCTCCCCATGCACACCAACCCGGTGCTGGTCGCGCTCGGTGCTTATCCGATCGCCGAGTTGCAGTCGCTCGCCCGGAAGATGCGGGAGGCAGGCGAGCCCCTCATCGACTTCTCGATAGGGGATCCCACCGAGCCGACCCCCGAGTTCATCAGGGAGACGGCGCGAGCCGCCATTCCCGAGGTGTCCCAGTACCCGACCGTGCGCGGTCTCGCCTCGTTGCGAACGGCGATCGCCGACTACGTCGGGCGTCGCTTTGGTGTCGAGATCGATCCGAACACCCAGGTGATCCCGACGTCGGGCTCGAAGGAGGCGATCTTTACGACGCCCCTCGCCTTCATCGACCGCGATGCCGGTGATGCCGGTGGGTATGCGACGCCGGGCTATCCGATCCACGACCGCGGCCTCCGGTTCGCCGGAGCCGTTCCCATCGGCATCGAGCTGTCCGGCGATTTCGTCCTGCGGCCCGGAGACGTGCCCACATGGGATCGGATGCGGCTCCTGTGGACGTGCTCACCGCACAACCCCACGGGCGCCGTCGCCGGTCTCGATGACCTGCGGGCGCTCTACGAGGCGTGCCGCCAGCGCGGCGTGCTGGTGCTGTCCGACGAGCCGTACACCGACATATACGGGGACGACGTACCCCATTCGATGCTTGAGGTGACCGGTCCGGGCACTCCAGGGGTGCTCTCCTTCTTTTCGTGTAGCAAGCGGTCGGGGATGACCGGGTATCGGAGTGGGGCCATCGTCGGCGACGCCGAAGCGATCGCCGCTGTCGCCGTCATGCGGTCGTCGGTCGGTGTCGGGTCGGCGGAGTTCATCCAGGCGGCGGCGACCGCGGCGTGGTCCGACGACGGGCACGTCGCCGAACGCCGGGCGATCTTCGATGCAAAGCGGCGAGCGCTCCGGGAGCCGCTCGAAGCCGCGGGTATCGAGGTCGTCGGGTCGGAGGCCGGTATCTATCTGTGGGTTCGGGTCGAGGACGACGAGGTGGCCGCCAAGCAGCTGCTCGAAGCGGGCATCCTGGTGTCGCCCGGTCGGGCGTTTGGCCCAGGTGGGGAGGGCTACCTCCGGTTCGCCCTGGTGCCGGGGGCCGACGAGTGCGCCAAGGCTGCGAAGGTGGTGGTGTCGTGTCTGATGCCCGCGCGCTGATCGACGCCGCCTTCGACGACCTCGATCGGCTCGGTGAAGCGACCGAGGCGGTTCGCTCGACCATCGCCGCCCTCGACCGTGGCGAGGTGCGCGTCGCCGAGAAGGGCCCCGACGGGTGGGCGGTCAACGAGTGGGTGAAACGGGCGATCCTCCTTTACTTCAGAGTCGCCGGGCTCGAGACCTGGCAGGTGGGGCCGTTCGAGTTCCACGACAAGGTCCCGCTCAAGAGCGGCCTCGCTGCGGCCGGAGTACGGGTGGTACCGCCCGGGACGGTCCGGTACGGCGCCTTCTGCGAGCCGGGCGTCGTCGTCATGCCCGGCTACGTCAACATCGGTGCTCGTGTCGGGTCGGGCACGCTGGTCGACACCTGGGCGACGGTCGGATCGTGCGCCCAGATCGGCAAGGACGTCCACCTGTCCGGTGGCGTCGGCATCGGCGGGGTGCTCGAGCCGCCGTCGGCGCGGCCCGTGATCGTGGAGGACGGCGCCTTCATCGGCAGCAGGTCGATCCTGGTCGAAGGCGTGCTCATCGAGGAGGGAGCGGTACTCGGGGCCAACACCACGATCACCGCGTCCACGCCCATCATCGACGTCACCGGGTCCGAGCCCGTGGAGTACCGGGGCAGGGTCCCGGCGAGGTCGGTGGTCATCCCGGGAACCCGCCCCAAGGCATTCCCGGCCGGGACCTACGAATTGCCGTGTGCTCTGATCATCGGCCAGCGGTCCAAGTCGACCGACCTGAAGACCAGCCTCAACGACGCACTGAGGGTGTTCGAGGTACCGGTGTGAGCCTCGCCGACGACCTCGTCCGGCTCATCGACATCTCGTCGCCCACCGGACACGAGGACGCTCTTCGCGACGCCATCGCCAACCGACTCGGAGCGGGGGACCTGCCGGTGCGACCGATCGGGCGTTCGGTGGTGGTCGGGGCGGCGAGCGGCAAGCCTGTTGTCTCGCTCTACGGGCACCTCGACACGGTCCCCGCCCAGGGCAATCTGCCGGCCCGGATCGAAGGGGACCGGGTGTTCGGCCTGGGCGCCTCTGACATGAAGGCGGGCCTGGTGGTGATGGTGGCCCTGCTCGAGGACCCCGAGGTGCAGAGCGGACCGTTCGACGTGATCGGTGTCTTCTACGACGGCGAAGAAGGCCCCGCCGACGGCAACGGGCTGGAGGCGGTCCTCGATGCGGTGGACGACCTGAGTACCTCCGAATTCGCCGTCGTCATGGAACCGACGGACGGCGAGCTGCAGCTCGGGTGCCAGGGGATGCTCAACGCACGCGTCGAGTTCCACGGCCGTGCCGCTCACAGCGCCCGCCCGTGGCTGGGGGAGAACGCCATCTCCAAGGCGGGGGCGTGGTTGGAGGCGATGCATGAGCTCCAGCACCAGCCGGTCGAGGTCGAGGGTCTGCAGTTCAACGAGACCTATGCGGTGACCATGGCCGAGGGCGGCGTCGCCAACAACGTCCTGCCCGCCCGGTTTGCAGTCAACGTCAACCACCGATTCCCGCCCGACCGCACCATGGCCGAGGCCGAGGCGCGACTGCTCGACGTGTGTGCCGGCGCCGACGAGGTGACCATCATGGACCGCGCTCCGGCCGCTGGGATCCCCGCCGGCAATCCGCATCTCGATCGGCTGCGGGGGCTGGTGGATGTGGTCGCCGCAAAGACCGCCTGGACCGATGTAGCCCGCCTCACCGAACGAGGCATACCGGCGGTCAACTACGGCCCCGGCGAGGTAGCCCTCGCTCACACCGCGGAGGAGTCGGTTGCGGTGGGCGCCCTGGATGAGGCCTTTGAGGTGATGAGACAGTTCCTCAGCTATTAGCTATTGGCTCTTAGCCATTGGCCAGAGGGTCTGGCAGTTCTTCGGTCTGGCTAATCGCTAATCGCTAATCGCCAATTGCCAATTGCTCATCAGAGTCGGGTAACGGGTAACGGGCAACAGGTAACCTCCCCCTATGCCCGTCGAGATCGACATCGCCCGTGTGGCGCGCCTGGCGCGGATCGCCCTCACCGACGAGGAACTCGAGCACTACGGCGCTCAGCTGACCGGGATCCTCGAGCATGCCTCCACCGTCCAGGGTCTGCCCACTGAGGGCGTGGAACCCACCGCCCACCCGCTGGGCATGGTCAACGGGTGGCGCGACGACGAGCCCGGAGCGACCCTGGACCGCGACGAGGTGCTCGCCGCCGCTCCCGACCACGAGGACGGGTACTTCCGTGTCCCGCCGTTTCTCGACGAATGACCGATCCCGCCGATCTCACTATCGCCGACGCCGGGGCGCGCCTGCGTGCTGGCGAGCTGACCGCCGTCGACCTGCTCGACGCCGTTCGTCGGCGGGCGTCGATGACCGAGGCGATCCTCCACGCCTATCTGACCATCGACCACGCCGGGGCCTCGGAGGCGGCCGCCGAGGCCGACGCCGCGCTGGCGAGGGGCGAGGATCGTGGCCCGCTGCACGGCATCCCGGTGGCGTTGAAGGACAACATGGTCACCAGGGGGGTGGAGACGACGGCGTCGTCGCGGATCCTCGCCGGGTGGGTGCCGCCCTACGACGCCACCGTGGTCCAGCGGCTCCGGGCCGCGGGCGCCGTGATTTACGGCAAGACCAACCTGGACGAGTTCGCCATGGGGTCCTCCACCGAGAACTCGGCTTACGGGACCAGCCGCAACCCGTGGGATCCGGACCGCGTTCCGGGAGGGAGCAGCGGCGGGTCGGCGGCCGCCGTCGCCGTCGGGTCGGCGTTCGGCGCCCTCGGGTCCGACACCGGCGGCTCGATCCGGCAGCCGGCCGCGCTGTGCGGGGTGGTCGGGATGAAGCCCACCTACGGATTGGTGAGTCGCTACGGGCTGATCGCCTTCGCCTCGTCGCTCGACCAGATCGGACCACTCGGTCGAACCGTCGAGGACGCGGCCATGCTGTTCGAAGCCATCACCGGGTACGACCCGTTCGACGCCACGTCGAGTCCCGGACCGGTCCCGGCGGTTCGCGCCTCTCTCGACGGAGGGGTCGACGGTCTGCGCATCGGCGTACTCTCCGAGCTGGCGAGCGAGGGCGTCGAGCCTTCGGTCGCCGCCGCCTTCCACGACACCCTCGACCGTCTCGGCGCCGCCGGGGCCACCATCGAGGAGGTGTCGCTGCCGACCACCAAGCACGCGTTGAGCGCGTACTACCTGATCGCTCCCGCCGAGTGCTCCGCCAACCTGGCTCGCTTCGACGGCGTGCGCTACGGCCCCCGTATCGACGGTCCCAATGTGGAGCAGATGATGGCGGCGACCCGTCGCGACGGCTTCGGCCCCGAAGTGACCCGACGGATCCTGCTCGGCACCTATGCGCTGTCGGCCGGCTACTACGACGCCTTCTACGGGCAGGCGCAGCGGGTGCGGACGCTGGTGGTGCGTGAGTTCGCCGCTGCCTACGAGCGCTTCGACGCGCTGGTGACGCCGACCAGTCCGACGACCGCCTTTCCCGTTGGTGCCCGGGCCGACGACCCGCTGGCGATGTACCTGAGCGACGTGTGCACCATCCCCTCCAACCTCTCTGGCGACCCGGCCATCTCGGTTCCGGTGGGCCTCGACGAGTCTGGTCTGCCCATCGGGTTCCAGGTGCTCGGGCCAGCGCTCGGTGACGACACGGTGTTTCGGGTGGCGCGCACCGTCGAGTCGCTGGTCGGATTCGCAGCCCGTCCCGCGTTGGCGACGTCGGAGGGGGCGGTGTGACCTACGAGGCCGTCATCGGGATCGAGACGCACGTCGAACTGCGTACCCGCTCGAAGATGTTCTGTCGGTGCCCCGTCGACTTCGGAGCCGAGCCGAACACCAACGTGTGCCCAGTGTGCCTGGGCCTTCCCGGCGCGCTGCCGGTACCGAACCGCCAGGCAATCGAGTGGACAATCGCTCTGGGCAGCGCCCTCGGTGCCACCATCGCCACCAACTCGGTGTTCCACCGCAAGAACTACTTCTACGCCGACCTGCCGAAGAACTATCAGATCTCGCAGTACGACGTCCCCTTGTGCGTCGGAGGACATCTGGATGTCGACGTGGACGGCACCACTGCCCGCGTGGGGATCACCCGGGTGCATCTGGAGGAGGACACCGGTAAGAGCAGCCACCTCGGCGGTGACGGCCGCATTCACGGCGCCGATGCGGTCCGTATCGACTTCAACCGCAGTGGCATCCCCCTCATGGAGGTGGTGAGCGAGCCCGACATCCGATCCCCGGAGGTGGCGCGGGCCTACGCCCAGGAGTTGCAGTCGATCGTGATCGCCCTCGGCGTTTCCGACGCCCGTCTGGAGGAGGGCAGCATGCGATTCGACGCCAACGTGTCGCTGCGGCCGCAAGGAGCCGAAGCCCTCGGGACCAAGGTCGAGGTCAAGAACATGAACTCGATGCGCTCGTTGCAGCGAGCCCTCGCCTATGAGATCGACCGACAGACGAAGCTGCTCGACAGCGGGGGGAGTGTCGCCCAGGAGACCCGGCACTGGGACGAAGCCAACGGCCGCACCGACCCGGGGCGCAGCAAAGAGGAGTCGAGCGACTACCGCTACTTCCAGGAGCCCGACCTCCTCCCGCTCGAGATCCCGGACGAGATGATCGACGGATTGGTGGGCGCCCTCCCGGAGCTCCCGACCGTCCGTAGGGGCCGACTCACCGAACTCGGGGTGGATCCGGCCTCGGCGCAGACCATCGTGTCCGGCGACCTGACCGGGCTCCTCGACGACGCGGTCGCTGCCGGCGCCGATGCCCGTGCCGCCGGCATCTGGCTCGCCGGCGAGGTGATCGCCCACCTCAACCGGCACGGTGGCGATGCGACGTTGCTCCATCTCGACGGGCCCGGCCTCGCCGAACTGTGTGCCATGGTCGCCGCCGCAGAGCTTTCGGCCACCGCCGCCAAGGAGGTGCTGGCCGGGGTGTTCGCCGGAGAGGGGTCTCCGCGTGCCGTGGCCGAAGCGCGCGACCTGATGCAGGTGTCCGATGAGGCAGCGCTCGGCGCGGTGGTGGAGGCGGTCCTGGCCGAGCACGCCGAGGAGGTGGCTCGGCTGCGGGACGGCGAGGACCGGCTGGTCGGGTTCCTCGTCGGCAAGGTTATGGCGGCCTCGGGGGGGAAGGCTGACCCGGCCCTCGCCTCCGAGCTGATCCGCCGATTCGCCGCGTCGTGACCGGGCCAGCCGCGGTCGTCTTCGACTGCGACGGGGTCCTCGCCGACTCCGAACCCCACTCGGTGGCCGCCTGGCTGGTGGTCCTCCGAGCCCTCGGACATCCCGGGACCGAGTCGGACGTCGAGGCGTGCACCGGTCTGGGATTCGGCCCGACCTGGGAGCGCCTCAGCGACCTCGTACCGCTCCCGTCGCGGGCCGAGGTGTGGGCTCTGCTGATCGCGGCGCTCGAGGCGAGGTTCATCGATCCCGGGCTCGACCGCTTCCCCGACGCTGCGGCCGTGCTCAATCGGTGCCTGGCCGAGTCGGTGCCCGTCGCCGTCGTGTCGGCGAGTCCCCGCCAGCGTCTCGATCTGACCCTCCGGCATGTCGGACTCGACGGAGTGTTCGCGGTGTTGGTCTCCGGCGACGACGTGCAGCACGGCAAGCCGGCGTCCGACGCCTACGTACTTGCCGCCGAAGGACTCGGGGTCGACCCCGCAGCATGCGTGGTGGTCGAGGACAGCCCGACGGGAGTAGCCGCCGGACTCGCCGCCGGTGCCCGCGTCGTCGCCGTCGTCCGCGACGAGGCTCTGCGCGACGCGCTCGAGTCCTCCGGAGCGGTAGTGGTCGACCGCGTCACGAGCGAGGCCGTTGGACTCTAAGGCCTTGTCCTCGCCCCTCGCCGGGCAGTGCCCCGGCAAGCCGGTAGCCGGTAGCCGGTAGCCGGTGACCGGTAACCTCGCCACATGCACTACCTCGTCACGGGAGTGACCGGCTACCTGGGCGGGTACGTGACCGCCGACCTCCTTCGGCTGGGTCACGATGTGACCGCCCTGGTGCCGACTCGGTCGGATGCCGTAGAACTGGCGGCGATGGGCGTCTGGCCGGCCATCGGGTCGGTCACCGATGAGGCTTCGTTGCGCCGGGCGATGCACGGTGTCGATGGTGTGTTCCATGTCGCCGGTCACCGCATCGGATTCCACGACCGACGCACCGCCGAGACGATCAACGTGGATGGCACCCGAAACGTGCTCTCGGCCGCGCGCTGGGCGGGGGTCCCCCGCGTCGTCTACACGGGCACGCTCGCCGTGTTCTCCGACACGAGGGGAGTCCTCGTCGACGAGGCGTACCGGCACACGGGGAGACACCTCACTGTCTACGACCGCATCAAGGCACGCACCTTCGACGAGGTGGTGCGGCCGGAGATGGAGTCGGGGGCGCCGGTCATCGCGCTCCTCGCCGGAGCGGTCTACGGCCCGCGTGACTCGAGCCGCATGGCATCGGTCCTGGGTCGCTACCTGCGTGGCCGGGTGCGGTTTGTCAACGGGGACACCGCCTACTGCTGGGCCCATGTGGAGGACATGGCGCGAATCCATGTGGTGGCCATGGAGCGGGCAACCCCGGGGCAGAGTTACATCGTGGGCGGTGAGCCTCGGAGCGTTCGTGACGTCCTCGCCCTCGCCGGCGCGCTGGTGGGTCGGATCGGTGCGCCGATGTCGGTCCCTGCCTGGGTGTCGCGGGTGCCCGCAGCGGTGCTCGGGGGGCTATCCCGGGTGATTCCCCGCCTCCGACCCACCGCCGAGCGCATACGGCTGGCAACCGGCGTCACCTACCTCGGAAGCGACGAGAAGGCGCGGCGCGAACTGGGGTGGGATCCCCGCTCTCTCGAGGATGGCCTCCCCGAAGCGATGGAGTCGCTGCTGCGCGACATGGTGGAGGCGTGAGAGGCGCGCTTCGCGGTGCGCAATTCGCGATTCGCGAGACTCGACCCAGATCTGGATTGCGAATTGCGAATTGCGAATTGCGCTTCTCTGGTAAAAAGACGAGCCGCTAGTTCTCCTGGAGGATCGTTGTCTGACGCCGCACCCGACCGTCTCACCCAGGCCGAGGACGAAGCTCGCGCCGGTACGGTCTCTAACATCGCCTACGTGCTCGATCTCGACCTCGAGGCCGGGGCGAAGACCTTCCGCGGTGACGTCACCATCTCCTTTCGTCACCACGGCGGCGACACCTTCCTCGAGTGGGTCGGCGGCACGATCGATCTCATGGAGATCAACGGGAAGCCGGTAGAGCCCGACTGGGACGGCTCCCGGATCGCCCTTCCCGCGGCGGCCCTCCAGGAGGACACCACCCTCCGCATCTCCTACCAGCGGGCCTACGACCACACCGGCGAGGGATTCCACCAGTTCGTCGACCCCGCCGACGGGTCCGAGTACCTGTACACGCAGTTCGAGCCCTACTCGGCTCATCGCCTCCTGCCGTGCTTCGACCAGCCCGACCTCAAGGCCACTTACGAGCTGACCGTGACCGCACCCGCGGCCTGGCTGGTGACCACCGCCGGCAAGGAGCTGGGGCGCGAGGCGATGCCCGACGGTCGCTCGCGTCGCGTGTTCGAGCGGACCGTGCCCTTCTCGACGTACCTGCTTTCGGTGGTGGCCGGCGATTACGGGTCGGTGTACGACGAGCACGATGGCATCCAGCTCGGTCTGCACGCCCGCAAGTCGCTGATGCCCCATCTCGACTCGGATCCGCTGTTCGCCCTGAGCAAGCGGGGCATCGACTTCTTCGGTGAGTTGTTCGCCGAGCCCTATCCCTTCGGCAAGTACGACCAGGTGTTCGTTCCCGAGTTCAACTGGGGCGGCATGGAGAACGTGGCCAACATCACCTACACCGACACCGTAGTGTTCCGTGACCCGCCTACCGACGACCAGCTGGTGCGTCGTGCCGAGTACTTCATGCACGAGCTCGCTCACATGTGGTTCGGCGACCTGGTGACCCTCAAGTGGTGGAACGACCTGTGGCTCAACGAGTCGTTCGCTTCTTACGTCGCTTACCTGGCCCTCGACTCGTTCGACGGGCAGTACTCGACGATCTGGCTGGACTTCAACTTCCGGATGAAGGTGTGGGCGTATCGCGAGGATCACCTGCCCACCACCCATCGGATCGCCGACGACGTGCCGTCCACCGATGAGACCTTTCTCAACTTCGACGGAATCACCTACGGCAAGGGCGCCTCGGTGCTCCGGCAGCTGGTCTACACCATCGGGGAGGACGCATTCCGCGACGGGCTACGCACCTACTTCGCCCGCCACCGGTTCGGCAACGCCACGCTCGCCGACTTCCTGCGAGCCCTCCAGGAGGGGAGTGGTGTGGATCTCCTGGCGTGGTCGGAGCCCTGGCTGCGTACTCCGTCGCTGAACACGCTGTCGGTGTCGTGGGAGGAGGAGGACGGGGTCGTCACGTCGATGATGATGACCCAGGAGGCGCCGGACGACCATCCCACCCTGCGTCCCCACACCACCGGGCTGCTGCTCATCGACGCCGCCGGGAACCAGCGCGTCCTGCGCGTCCAGATCGACGGGCCGACCGCCGACATCGCCGAAGCCGTCGGCCTGCCAACACCCGTCTTCGCCTACCCGAACGCCGACGACCACGCGTACGCCCGTCTTCAGCTCGACCCGCTGACGATCGACTACGCCAAGGAACACCTGAGCGGGTTCGACAGGCCTCTGCTCCGGCATCAGCTGTGGGCCACGCTGTGGGGTTCCGTGCGGGACCAGCGGTTGTCCTCACTCGACTACGTGGATCTGATCACCGAGCATCTCGGCGACGAGGAGTCGCTCGCCATCGTGCAGATGGTGACGGCGACGGCCGCGGCGACGATCGGGCGGTTCTTGCCCGAGGATCGGATCGATGTGGCTGCTGCCCGGTTCGTGGCCTTTGCCGACGATGCCATGCAGCACTCCCTCGGCACCGACCGCGCCGTTCTGTGGGCACGCGCCCTCATCTCGCTGGCGCACTCGGAGGCTGACGCCCGTCGGGCCGCCGAGATCGTGGACGACCCCCCGAAGGGGCTGAGCATCGACCAGGAGATGCGATGGGCCGTGGCGGTGCGCTGGTCGGCTTTGGGGCTCGCCGGCGCTGCCGAACGCCTCGCCGCGGAGCGCGAGAGGGATCCGTCGGACCGCGGTGACCGGGCGATGGCTGCCGCGGAAGCGGCCCGGCCCGATGCTGGAGTGAAGGCGGATGTCTGGCAGCGGCTTCACGGTGACGGATACGCCTCGCTGCAGCTGGCGAGCGCCGCGGCGGGAGGCTTCTGGCAGCGTTCGCAGCGCGAGTTGCTCGAGGAGTTCGTGGGCCCCTTCTTCGAGGGCCTGCCCGGCGTCATTGCCGAGCGGGAGCCCGAAGCAGCTCGCGCCTACTTCCGGACCACTTTTCCCGGCCACCGGGTCGACGACGGCATGCGGGACCTGATCGCCGGCGTCCTGGGTCGGCACGATCTCGGATCGATGCTGCGGCGCATGCTCACCGAGGCCGATGACGAGCTGGCGCGGGCGCTCAAGTGCCGGGAGTTTGCCAAGCGCAATTAGCAATTCGCGATTCGCGATTCGCAAGATGGGCTGGGGGGGCCGATCACCTCGGTAGGGCTTCTTGGCTGTCTGGGCGAATTGCGAATAGCGAATTGCGAATCGCTACTCCTGGACTCCACACACACTCGACAGGGGATCCAGGCCGAGCAGCGGCAACGAGACCTCTGGGGGCTGATTGATCGCTATGTCGACTCGCGCTCGGATGAGTTCGACGTTGGGAACGCCGTATCCCTCGATGGTGTGTGAGATGTAGGACAGGCCCGTGCCGGCCAGGTCCGGCGCACCGGGCATGATCCGGAGGGCGGCCATTCGGGAGGTGTCGACCTTGCCCACCAGCTCGATGAAGTCGGGGATCATCGCCATCGGGATGTCGGTGAGGACGCTCCGCTGGATGGCAGGAACCAGTGACGGGAACGCCCGCAGCAGTGACACCGGGTCGGCGGTGCGAGCCAGCGCCTCGAGCACGCACCGCTGCCGGGCCATGCGGTCGTAGTCGTCCGATCCCCGGCGGGTCCTGGCGAAGGCGAGCGCCTCCCGTCCGTCCATGTGATAGGTGCCTGGGTTGAAGACCAGGGTGACGTAGGTGCCGTCCGGGTGGGGGTACTGCTCGTCGCGCATGGATCGGGTGACGGTGATGTCGACGCCCCCGAGGGCATCGATGATGTCGACGAACCCCTGCAGGTTGACGAAGGCGAAGTAGTCGATCTCGAGCCCGAGCAGGTTCCCCAGGATCACCTTCGACGCCTCGCCCCCGGCGTTCGGAGCGTCGAACAGCTCCGGGTTGTCCCTACCCCAGGCGTAGACGGCCCACACCAGGTAGTTGGGGTTACCGAACAGGCCACCGGGCCACTGCGAGGCTGCCGCGTGCTCCGGGGGGATCGGGATGTGGATGATGTTGCGCGGGATCCCGAACATGGCGGCGTGGCCGGTTTGGGGGTCGACCGACACCACGATCATCGTGTCGGTGCGATCGCCCCGTCGGCCGAGGCCGGCGTCGCTCCCCAGCAGCAGGATGTTGACTCGTTCTTTCCCGGCGAAGGGGCCGGGCAGGGTCGTTGTCGTGTCGGGTGGGAGGGTGGTCGACGTGGTCGAGGCTCCCGGAACCGTGGTCGGAGGCGCCGTCGATGTGGTCGTCGGCTGATCGGGATCTGTGACAAAGTCGTAGGTCAGCAGGTCGTGGAGCGCGAGGTTGCGCTGGCCCGCCCAGGCGTGCGGCACCGTGGTGAGGACCAGGATCGCGGCCAGGGCCCCGGCCATCAGCGCGCTGCTGGCGGTTCCGGGGCGGCGAGGTGTCTGCTCGCGGGCCAGCACGTACGCATCCACCACCGCCGCTGCTCGGAACATGAGGAGCACGATGTTGACGACGAGGAGTACAAGCAGCAGGTCCGGGCTGCGGAAGAACGGTCGCGACAGGTCGAGGGCGAGGCCGAGACCGCCCACGAAGAAGATGAGGAGGAGCAGGATGGTGGCGGGTACGGCGACCAGGGCGGTCACGGCCAGGTAGCCCCATGCCCGTCGTCGGTGTCCTGCGTACCACTGGCCCGCACCGGGGATGAGGGCAGAGAGGATGGCGGCGACGAGGGGGCGGGGGGTTGGCCGTGCCGGCGGCGGATCGAACCGTGCCAGGCGGGAGGTCATCGCCGGTCAGCATACGGTCGAGCCAGGACTGTGCATGAGGGTCGAAAGTCCCTCGAATCGGGTGCCTCGGCCCTAGCCTGCGCCGGTGCTCGCCATTCGTCTCGCCATCGGAGCCGGCTCGGGACTCCTCGTCGCCGGGTTGTCGCGCGCCGGGGAGATCACCGATCAGGTACGGGCCAACCCGGAACTCCAGCGACTCCTGATCGGTGTCGGAGTCGTCACCGCCGCCATCTTCGTGTTCGGCATCCTCAGGCACGCCGTCAGGGCGGCGGTGATCGGCGGGATCCTGTGTGTCGTGGTCTGGCTCTGGTACTTCAACATCCGCTGACTCAGGGGGTGCGCGAATAGGCTCGCCCCGGGATCAGGTTTCGGCTTGTGGCAAG
>JBBDWO010000006.1 GCA_040902765.1 Acidimicrobiia bacterium
GAGGGGGGAGGGTGCACACTACGTGGGCCTCGCGACGCGTCTGGCCTCGCCCTCCGTCAGCGGCCTTCGGCCGCTGCCACCTCCCCCTGCGGGGGAGGGGAGTCAGAACGGGCTGGCCCCTCTCCGCGCGCTGTCCAAGTACCAAGTACCAAATACGGTTGCCCGCCCGGGCCAGGGGTGGGATACGCTGCTCGGCGTAATGCAGCGCGTCATCGAACGGATCCTCAACCTGCTCGCCTACCTGCTCACGGTGGGGCGCCCGGTCACCGCTGACGAGATCCGCAACACGGTTGCCGGGTACGACCAGGACACCGACGCAGCCTTCCATCGCACCTTCGAGCGGGACAAGGACCTGCTCCGGCGCCTCGGGGTCCCGTTACGGCTCGACTTCACCGACCGGTGGGAGGTGGAGGAGGGGTATGTGGTCTCTCCGCAGGAGTACGCCATGCCCGACCCCGGCCTCACCGACGAGGAGCGGGTGGCGCTCACCATCGCCCTGCGCATGGTGCGTCTCGGGGGAGAGGCTCCCGGAGAGGCGGGCCTCTTCAAGCTCGGGGGACTCGGGTCGGGGGGCGCCGACGGACCGTTCGCCGCCCACCTGGACGCCACACCAGATCTACCGGTCGTCTTCACCGCCGTCGTGGAACGCCGCCTGCTGTCCTTCGACTACCGGGACACCGCCCGGTCGGTGCGACCCCTGGGCCTCGTCCACCGAAACGGCCACTGGTACCTGATCGCCGACCTCGCCGACGGCGGCCGACGGGCCTTCCGAGTCGACCGCATGGCCCGCGTCGAGGTGGGTGAGCGGCCCGGTGCATTCGAGCGGCCAAAGGGGTTTAGAGCCGGAGACGCCGTCGCCGACGCCCCCTGGGAGGCCGGTGCGGACGACCTCAGGGTCTCGATCGCCTTCGATCCGTCGGTCGCCTGGTGGGCCCGGCGGCAGCTCACCGGCAGCGCCGAGGTCACCGAGGCAGACGACGGCGGTATCCAGGTCTCCCTCCCGGTTCGGTCGCGATCGGCCCTCTTCAGCTGGCTCATCGGTTTCGACGATCACGCCGAAATCCTCGAGCCGTCCGAGGTGATCGACGCCTTCGTGGCCCACGTCAGCGGTGCTTCGACATGAGTAGCGAACGCACCGTGGCTCGCCTGTCGCGGCTGCTGGCGATGATCCCGTGGGTGATCGCCAACCCCGGGCGGCCCCCCGAGGAGGTGCAGCAGCGGTTCGGTTACGGCAGTCAGGCCGAGCTGGTCAAGGACCTCGAGATCCTGTTCCTGTGCGGCCTGCCCGGATACGGACCCGACCAGCTGATGGACATGTACATCGACGACGACGAGGTCTCGATCGAGATGGCCGAATACTTCGCGGCCCCGCTGCGGCTCACCGCGGCCGAGGCCCTGGTACTGCTCGCCGCCGGCAGCGCCGTGCTGTCGTCCGGAATGGGGTCATCGGATGCGTTGGAGCGGGCCGTCGCCAAGCTGCGCGCCGTCATCGCACCATCGGAGATCTTCGACGTCGGGCTCGATCCGTCGCCCGGAGTCACCGCCGTCCTCGAGGGAGCGGTTCGGGATCACCGCGTCGTGCGGATCACTCACGCCTCGATGGCGTCGCATGCCACGACCGAACGCGAGATCGAACCGTGGGGTGTCTTCACCACCCTGGGGAGCTGGTACGTGGTCGCCCACTGTCGCCGCGCCGGCGATCGCCGGGTCTTTCGCGTCGACCGGATACGAGAGGCGGAAGTGCTCGACGAGGAGTTCGAGCCGCCGTCGGATCCCCCCGACGAGTCGGTGACCTACCGACCGGGTCCCGACGACTCCACGACCCGCATCCGACTGGAGCCTCAAGCCTCGTGGGTAGTGGACTACTACCCGGTGGACGTGGTCGATCGGGGCGCCGACGGTACGACCGTCATCGACTTCGCCGCGCCGGATCCGATGGTGACGGCGCGGCTCCTGCTGCGTCTGGGCACCGACGCCACGCTGCTGGCGGGGGATGAAGCCGCAGGATCCCTCAGCGCACTGCGCCAGGCGGTCCTGGATCGCTATGGACGACCCTCCGCCTGACGCGGGGCGAATGACCCTGAGGTGACTATGCGTCAAATGGTCATACAGGGCCCGTCGGGCGAGCCGATATGTCCTAGTAAGGGACAGCCACACACACCGGAGACCCTGATGACCATGATCCGAACGACCTGCACCACCTGCGGTGAAGTCGAACTGATCCCCGGCGAGCTGACACTCCAGCTCACGGCGCTCGACGGTGCTGGCACCTACTCCTTCTCCTGCCCGGCGTGCGGATTCGATCAGCGGCGTCCTGCCAACCATCGGGTCATCAGCATCCTGCTCGCAACCGGAGTCGACTACGAGGTGATCGAAGACAAGTCGCGGATCACCGAGACCGAAATCCGCAGGTTCTCTGCGGCCCTCGATGCAGAGGACTGGGCGGAGCACCTCCAGATCTGAGATCGCGCGCAAATAGGCTCGCCCCGGGATGAGGTCTCTGCTTGCCACAAGCAGAGACCTCATTGGACCCGCGACCTATTTGCGCGCGATCTGAGCCCCGGCCGGGTCACCCGGCTGGCACTGCCTACCATTCCAGCATGGGCGGGGTCAGTGCATCCGAGTTCCTCCTCATCACCCTGGTGATCCTCGTGGTCTTCGGCCCGCGTCGCCTACCGATGCTGGCGCGCAAACTGGGGCGTCTGCTTCGCGAGCTGCGCGGCTATGCCTCCGAACTCCGCGCCGGCATCGAGGCAGAGATCGACGCCACCGAGCCCGACACGGAACTCGGCCGCGCCCGACGCCAGGACGCCGGACCGCCGCCTCCCGGGGAGCCCCCGGCATGACCGATGGTCGTCGCGGCCCCCTCATCGGGCACCTGGAGGAACTGCGCACCCGGATCATCAAGGCCGCCATCGCCGTCGTGGTTGGGACCATCGTCGCCTTCGTCTTCCGGCGTCAGATCTTCGACCTGATCATCGCCCCCTACGCCGAGGCGTCGGGCAACGACGACCTCGTCTTCTTCAAGCCCACCGAGGCCTTCGCCCTCTACATGCGCCTCGGGCTGTTCGGCGGGGTCATCATCGCCAGCCCGGTGATCCTGTTCCAGCTGTGGCGGTTCGTAGCCCCGGCCCTGTCCCGTCGCGAGCGACGAGCCGTCATCCCAGTCGTCGGGGTGCTGACACTGCTCTTCGTCGGCGGGATCGCCTTTGGCTACTGGATCCTGGAGTACGGACTCGAATTCCTCCTCGGGTTCGGGGGCGACCAGCTGACCCCGGTCATCGGCGGCAACGAGTACGTCTCGTTCGCCGTCCAGTTCCTCCTCGTCTTCGGACTCGCCTTCGAGTTCCCCGTGTTCCTCTACCTGGCTGCGCTCATGGGTGCGCTCACCTGGCAGCGGCTCGCCCGGGCGAGGAGGGGAGCGCTGGTGACGATCCTCGTGGTCAGTGCCGTGGTGACGCCGGGGGACGTCTTCACCATGCTGGCGATGGCTGTGCCGGTGTACGCCATGTACGAGATCACCATCCTGCTCATACGGCTCACCATCCGACGGTGAACGCCTCCGCGTATCTGGACGGGCTGGCCTTCCCCGCTGACGACTTCCAGCGGCGCGCGGCGCGTGCCATCGACGAGGGAGCCACCGTGGTGGTCAGTACCCCGACCGGCTCAGGGAAGACCGTGGTCGCCGAGGCGGCGATTGCCCGCACCATCGGCCTCGGACGACGGGCCATCTATACGACGCCGATCAAGGCCCTGTCCAATCAGAAGTTCGGCGACTTCCGACGGGCGCACGGGAACGACGCCGTCGGCCTCCTCACCGGTGACAACACCATCAACCCGGGCGCATCCATCGTGGTGATGACCACCGAGGTGCTGCGCAACATGATGTACGCCGACAGTGCCGACCTGCGCGCCGTCGGGGTCGTCGTCCTCGACGAGGTGCACTACCTGCAAGACCGGCAACGCGGCGCCGTCTGGGAGGAGATCATCATCCACCTCGACCCGGCGATCCCGCTGGTGTGCCTTTCGGCCACCGTCGCCAACGCCCTGGAGTTCGCCGACTGGATCGGTGAACGGCGGGGACGGACCGAACTGATCGCCTCCGACGAGCGACCGGTGCCCCTCGAATCGCTCTACCTGGTACGCGACACCTGGGACCGGAGCCAACTGCGACTCCACCCGCTCTTTCACGGTTCCCGCCCCAATGAACGGCTGGCGCGCACCCTGCGCAGCGGAGGGGGAAGGCGCTACGCCGCGCCGCGACGCTTCGAGACCGCCGAACTCCTGCGCAGGACCGGGCTGCTTCCGGCGATCTACTTCATCTTCTCGCGCGCCGGGTGCGACGCCGCCGTCGATGCCGTCGTCGAGCGAGGCCTTTCCCTCGCCGGACCATCCGACCGCTCCCGCATCCGTGAGCTCGCCTCCCAACGGTTGGCCCATCTGAGTCCCTCCGACCTCGCCGTGATCGGCCACGACCGCTGGCTCCGGGGATTGACCTCCGGTGTCGCTGCCCATCACGCCGGGTTGGTGCCGGCGATGAAGGAGACGGTCGAAGAACTGTTTGCCGCCGGTCTGGTGCGACTCGTCTTCGCCACCGAGACCCTGGCGCTGGGGATCAACATGCCGGCCCGATCGGTGGTCCTGGAGTCGCTCTCCAAGTTCACCGGAGAGGGGCACGAGCTCCTCCAACCGGGGGACTACACCCAGCTCACCGGCCGGGCGGGCCGAAGGGGCATCGACACCGAGGGCACCGCGGTGGTCCTCCATTCGCCTTACGTCGAGTTGGACCGCGCCGTGGCCATCGCCGCCAGGGGCAGCCATCCTCTCCGCTCCAGCTTCCGGCCGACCTACAACATGGCGGTCAACCTCATCGCCCGCTACGACCGCCCCACCGCCGAGGCGCTCCTCGATGCCTCGTTCGCCCGGTACAGCGAGACGCGTCGGAGCCGCGAGGCCCGCGATCGGCTCGGCGCCGACGAGGAGAGGCTCACCGAACTCCGTGCCCGAGCCGAGCGGGCCGGAGACGATGTGTGGAACGACGCCCGGCAGCCCGCCCCGAGCCCTGCAACGGCCGTGGCGGCGCTGACCCGGTCGCTCGCTCCCGGCGACGTGCTGGAAGGCGTCAGCCGCTCTGCCCCCGAGGCTCGCCACGCAGTGGTGGCGAGGGCCTGGGGCTCCCATCCCCGGCTGGTCACCGTCGACGAGTCCGGTGCCATGCACCGCCTGGCGACGACCCGGCTGCCGATATCCGTGTCGGTACTCGGTCGCATCGACCTCCCGACACCACGACGGACCCGCGACCCCGGCTTTCGCAAGCAGGTCACCGACACGCTGCGGGCGTTCGAGCCGGTACCCGGCGAGCGTCGCTCGGTCGAGCAGGCCACCCCCGACACCGACGATGCCGCCGCCCTCGACGCGGCGAGGCGCGCCCTTCGCCTCGAGGCCCGCATGGAACGCGACCGCCTCGCCCTCGAGACCTCCGGGGGCGGGCTGGTGCGACGCCTCGATGCGCTCGTCACGGTGCTCGGCGAACACGGGTACACCAGCGGCTGGAGCCTGACCGACAAGGGGCAGCGGCTCCGCCGCCTGTACAACGAACTCGATCTGGTCCTGTCCGAAGCCCTCGACGCCGGGCTGTTCCTCGACCTCGACGGGCCGTCGATGGCTGCCGTCGCCTCCGCATTCACCTACGAGGCTCGGCGCGAGACGCCCGCTTCCGAGTGGCCGCGTGGCCTCGTCACCGTCGGAGACCGCCTCGAGGAGGCGTGGACGGCCATCTCTGCCCGGGAGCGCGCGCTCGGGATCCCACCCTCCAGAGCGCCCGATCCAGGGTTCGCCGAGCCGATCAGTAGCTGGGCCTCGGGGGCGCTCCTCGGCGATGTCATCGGCACCGAGATCTCGGTCGGTGACTTCGTACGCAACTGTCGCCAGCTCATCGACCTCCTGCGTCAGGTCGTCGACGGAGGCCATACCGGTGCACCCGCCGCCAGGGCCGCCATCGATGCAATCGACCGTGGTGTCGTGGCTGCGGTGGGCATCCTGTGAGGCCGCTGCTCCTCGCCGTTGGAACGGATCCTCCATCGTCCAGCCGGATCGACGCGGCGCGCGTCACCCGCTCGTCACTACCCGCTGCGGCCCGGAGCGCTCTGGAGGCCGGGTGTCTTCGCATCGGGATCCTCGGCTCCGATGCGGACGCCGCGGTGGTCGGCGCGGAGGCCCAGCGCCTCGGAACCCAGGTGGAGATCGCCATCGGCCCGGACGGCGACCTCGCCCGCGTGTTCGGCCTCGGACCGGGCAGCTCGGTCGCCGACCGGCTCGTGCACGGAACCCGCTATCCGATCGACCTTGGGATCGTCGAGGGCGCATGGGGGATGAGCGTCTTCCTCAACGACGTGGGCTTTGGGGTGGCGAGCACCCGTCCCGGCCGGCTGCGGTGGTTCGCCGCCGGCCGCGGCCGAGCAGTGGTCACCGGTCGCCGTCGTGTGGAAAAGTATCGGGCCAGCGGCGTCCTGGTCACGAACGGGCAGTTCTGGCACGGCCTGGCCGTTTCGCCGAAGGCCAGTCTCGTCGACGAGCGGCTCGAGTACCAGGTGATAGCCGTGCCCCGCCGTCGGGCAGCTACCGCCCTCGCCGCGATGCGCCTCGGCCTCCACGGATCCTCCCACGGCCTGCAGCGGGGTCGTGCCGACGTGATCGAGGTCCAGGTGGCACCCGAGTGGGCCGTTGCCGCCGATCGTTGCCGGATCGGGCGGGGGAGCGCGACGGTCCGGGCCGTGCCGGGGGTCGTCTCGCTGCTCATCTGAGCGCTCCGCGGCACGCCTTCGACGACGCGGCCCGAACCGAAACCCCTCGGATATACTCCGGCCCGCCCTCGCCCCCCTGGAAGGCTCCTCATGGTTCCCAAGGAAGATCTCGACACCGAAGAAGAGTGGAAGGACGACGACGTCGCGTCCGATGGTGACGCCTCCGAGCCCGACGACGTCGACCCCGACGAGCTCGACGACGAGGACTTGGAGATTGACGCGATCGACCTCGCTGTCGCCGACTCCCCGGACACCGACGACTCCGACGAGGTGGAGGACGACGAAGAGGATGACGAGGCGCTCGATGAGCTCGAGGCCGAGGAGCTCGACATGCTCACCGACGACGAGGCCGCCGAGAGCCTGCCGATCGACGAGGTCGCCGAGATCCGGAAGCTACGCCGGGAAGCGATCGAGCTGGACTCGCTCGCAGAGTCCATCGGTGAGGACGAGTTCGTGTGCAACAACTGCTTCCTCGTGAAGCGGAGCAGCCAGTTGGCCGACAAGCGAAAGAGGCTCTGCTCCGACTGCGTCTGAGTAAGCGGGGTAACTTGTCGGTCGTGCAGGCTCGAGTCGTCCCAGCGGACACCACCCACGTCACCGACCTCGTCCGCCTCTATCGGGGCCTCGAAGCCGAATTGACCGCCCTCAAGCCGATGTGGCGCCTCGGCGACGGCCTCCCCGAGCCGGTCGAGGTGTCGCTGGCTGAAATCGTCGAGGACGAAGGCTGGCTGTCGTACGTGGCTGAGATCGACGACCTCGTCGTGGGGTTCCTGTTGGCTCGCGACGAGGAACTTCTCCCACAAGCCGAAGGCCGCCGGGTGGGCTCGGTGCGGTTCATTTACACCGATGCCGAGGTACGGGAGGTCGGAGTGGGCGAAGCGATGATCCGTCGCTATCTCAACGACGCTCGGAGCCGGGGGATCGCCCTCTTCGACGCCCATGTGTCGCCCGGCCACCGCCTGTCCAAGAACTTCTTCGAGGCGCACGGGTTCAAAGCGCGATCCATCGTCATGCATCGGGACGAGTCGTGATCGGCCGGGGGGAGGTCACCGAACTCCTCCAGGCCCTCATCCGCAACGCGTGCGTGAACGACGGAACCGTCGCTTCCGGGCAGGAGCGCCGATCGGTCGAAACCCTCGCCGCCTACCTCGGCGAGCGCGGCACCGAGTTCGAGCCGCATCCGGGACGGGCCAGCGCGCTCTACCGAGTACCCGGCGCCCGAGAAGACGCCCCTTCACTCATGCTGATGGGTCACCTGGACGTGGTACCGGTGACCCGGGACGCCTGGACCCGTGACCCTTTCGCCGCCGAGGTCCACGACGGGTTCGTGTGGGGTCGCGGCGCGGTGGACATGCTCAATCAGACCGCGGCGATGGCGGCCGTCTTCCAGCGCTACCTGACCGGCGAGCTTCCACCGCTCCCCGGAGACCTGCTGTTCCTGGCCGTCGCCGACGAGGAGGCAGGCGGGGTGCACGGCGCCCGCTGGCTGGTCGACCAGCACTGGGACTCGGTGGCCTGTGACTACCAGCTCACCGAGATCGGAACACCCCACCTGCCGCTCTCCAGCCGGGAGGGACTCCCGATCACGGTCGCCGAGAAGGGGCCACAGTGGAGACGGGTGAGGAGCCGTGGCGTACCCGGGCACGGGAGTCAGCCCTACCGATCGGAGAACGCCCTGCTGCCACTTGCAGCCGCCATCGCCAGCCTGCGCGATCGCCGACCATCAGCCTGGATGAGCGCCGAGTGGGTCCGGTTCGTCGAGGCGTGGGCTCCGGAGGGCGAGCTCGCCGACGAACTCATCGACCCGGAGCGCATCGAGGGTGCCATCGCCCGGCTTGCCGAGACCGATCTCGGACTCGCCCGGTGGGTGGAGGCGTGCACCCACCTCACCCTCAGCCCGAACACACTCCATGCCGGGGTCAAGACGAACGTGATCCCCGACGAAGGCGTCGCCGAGATCGACATACGGGTCCTCCCCGGGCAGGACCGGCAACACGTGGACGACTATCTGGGAAAGGCCTTCTCCGATGCTGACGCCGACGTCGACCTGGAGATGGTGGAGGCGAGCGACGCCTCGGGATCTGCGCCCGAAGGCCCCCTGTGGGATGCGGTGGCTGCCGCCATCGCCGATGTGGCACCCGGCACCCACCCCGTTCCGGCCATGATTCCTGTCGGGACCGACGCCCGCTTCTTCCGGCGCCGCGGGACGGTGGCGTACGGGGTCGGTCTCTTCGACACCCGGGTCACCTTCGGCGACTTCCTGAAGATGTTCCACGGCCACGATGAACGCGTGAGCATCGAGTCGGTGGGCCGCACGACCGACCTCACCGCCCGGACGGTTCACGAGTTCGGGCAGCTGACCGGCTAGTCGGCGACCCGCAGCACCAGGCCGCGCACCGGCTTCGGATCGAATCTCGTCCCCTTGGGAGGGAACGGAACTCCGGCGTCGGCGGCAGCCAGGACGGTATCCATGGGAACGGGGGACAGGAGCAACGCGGCGTCGCCAGGACCCAGGTATCGCACCGCCGAAGCAGTGGAGGCCACGTAGGTCGCGTCGGCTTCCGTCACCCCGACGACCGGATACAGAGCAGCCGCGGCGAGCGCGGCTCCCGAGCCCTCGAGAGCGGACGGCACCCTGGCGTGCCCGTCGGGTGTCGGCCGCAACCGCCACCGGGCACCGTCTCCGCCCACCCAGACGATCGAACCCGCAATCGGTCCCCTGCTCTGGGTCGGGGTCACCTCGAAAGCGCCGCCGATCCTGGTCGGCAGCGGCCCCACATTGGTGAAGACGCGGTGGAAGGTCCCGACGCGCAGCCCGCGCCCTCCGTCGCCGACGACCATGGCGAGGATGCGGGCGGTGTCGCCCCGAACCGACCGAACGGCTCGCGCCCGGTGATGTCCGTCGGCGATGACCATCGGCGTCGTGCCCTCGAAGCCCTCTGGCAGATCAACAGGGCGGACGCGGTGTATCCAGGTGCCGACCTCGGCGGCGGCGCCCGCACCGAACCCGCCTCGCAGCACGGGCATCGGAAGACGGGTGACCAGCAGGATGGGGCGGATTTCGACCGGAGGCGGCGGGTCGAGCAGCGTGTCCCGTGTTTCCTCATGGGGGAGCAGACGATCGATGTCCACCTCGCCGACGAGCCCCCGCACGACGGTGACTCCGCCTCGTTCCATCGTGTAGGAGAAGTACCGCGGGCCGCGGGTGCGCCTCAGCGTGCCTGCGGCGATGGCGAGATCGAGGACCAGGGCCGACTGGTACCGTCGGGCGTCCTCACGGATGCGGCGGGCGCGGGTGGCGAGCGCGGTGCTTCGCTCGGGAACGGACTGCCTGGGCAGATAGCCGCGGAAGGGAAACAGCATTGGCCCTCAGAGTTCTAGCCGGGGTTATCGGTCCCGGCAATGTGGTCCTCGACCTCGACGGCACCCTCTACCGGGGATCCGACCCGATCCCGGGAGCTGCCGAGGCGGTTCGAGCGGTCGAGAATGCCGGCTGGCGCGTCGTGATCGCCACCAACAATGCGACACGGCATCGACGCGAGGTGTCCGAGCACGTGCGCCGGGTGGCTGGCCTGGAGGTGGCTCCGGAACGAGTGGTGACCTCTGGTGACGCCGCGGTGCGCGCCCTCACCGCCGACGACGTCCCGGCCTTCGTCGTCGGCCAGTCTGGGCTTCGCCTGACCCTCGAAGAGGCCGGCATCGCACTCACCGAGGTGCCTGACCAAGCGCGATCGGTCGTCATCGGCCTCGACCGGACCTTCGACTACGACCGGCTCGCCGCCGCCAGTCGGGCTGTGTTCGGGGGCGCCAGGATCGTGGCGACGAACGGCGATACCACGTTCCCTGGGACATCCGGCCCCGAGCCGGGTACCGGAGCCCTGGTGGCGGCGGTCGCCGCGGTGACGGCCGCCACACCCACGGTGGTTGGGAAGCCGAGCGAGCCGATGCGGGAGGCCGTTGCCTCTGTGCTCGGCCCCGGGCCGACGGTGGTGATCGGAGATCGCCTCGACACCGACATCGCCTTCGGAGCAGCTGCCGGATGGCCAACGATCCTGGTGCTCACCGGCGTGACCGAGGAGTCGTCGATCGCCGCTGCATCGCCGAGGCCGGATCTGGTCATGGCCTCCCTGGCCGATCTACCGACCGCTCTGGGGTTGGACCCTCAGGCGTAGGGGGTGCGCGAATAGATCGCTGGCTTCATCAGGCATCGGCTTGTGGCAAGCCGATGCCTGATCCCGGCGCGAGCCTATTCGCGCACCCCCTCAGTCGTATCGGCGGCCGGCTCCTTCCAGCGTGCGCGCCAGGAGGGCCTCCCGGAAGGGCAGGGCGATGATGGCGCCGGCGAGGAACCCGGCCACATGGGCTTCCCAGGCGATCGACGACTCCTCGCCGGCCATGAGGAACTGGCTGAGGAACCAGATGCCCAGGAACCAGATCGCCCGGATGGCGACAACCCGGAAGAAGATGAGGGTCAGGACCCGGTGCGTCGGGAACAGCACCACGTACGCGCCCATCACCCCGGCGATGGAACCAGATGCTCCCACGAGCGGGATGGTGAGGGAGGGGTTGAGGGCGACGAAACCGATCGTGGCGGCGATCCCGGTGGCGACAAAGAACATGAGGTAGCCGACATGGCCGAATGCCTCCTCGACATTGTTGCCGAAGATCCACAGGCTCCACATGTTGAAGAGCAGGTGGACGATGCTGCCGTGCAGGAAGATCGAGTTGAGGACCGACTGCCAGATGCTCTTGTCCGGGAACACCGTGGCGCTGCTGGGATCGTCGCGGCAGATGCCGGTTCGGATCTCGTCGACATCGAGGGGGGCGCCGGTGGTGATCTCACAGGCGATGGCGGCGTGGCGGTAGACGAATCGATTGCTGTCGTCGACGTCCTGGGGCTGCACCAGGAAGAAGATCGCGGTGCACAGCACGATCAGCCCCCAGGTGATGAGTGGACGAATCGCCGTCGGGTTGATGTCGCGAATCGGGAGCAATGGCCGCTTCCTGTCGCTCGCTCGGGGGATAATGGACGCCATGGATGATACGCACCTGGACCCGTTGGTCTCGGAACTCGAATCCGTAGACCCCGCCGACGCCCCCGAGATCGCCGATGCCGCCGTGGCCGAGCTCGCCGAGCAGCTCGATGCCCTCACCCGGGAGGCGGATCCTGCGCCGGAGGCTTGACACCGAACTCGTCGAGCGCGGACTGGCCACCAGTCGGGCAGCCGCCCACGATGTGATCTCTCGGGGGCTGGTCGCCGTCGAGGGCGTCCCCACGCCGAAGCCAGCCACGATGGTGTCCTCGAACCAGAGTGTCGCCGTGGTGACCGGCGACCATCGCTGGGCGAGCCGCGGCGGGGAGAAGCTCGACGCCGCGCTGCGCGCGTGTGGCCTCGACATCGCCGGGCGGCGGTGCCTCGACGTGGGGGCATCCACCGGCGGGTTCACCGACGTGCTCCTGGAGAGGGGTGCCCAGAGCGTCGTTGCCCTCGATGTCGGATACGGGCAGCTGGCGTGGAACCTGCGCCGCGACCCCAGGGTGCGGGTGGTGGAGAGAACCAATTTCCGCTACGTGGATCCGGCCGCCATTGGAGCTCCTTTCGACGTCATCGTGGTCGACGTCTCCTTCATCGGGATCAGCGCCATCGCCCGCAAGCTCCACGACTGCGGCTCCGCCGGTACCGACCTGGTCGTGCTCGTCAAGCCTCAGTTCGAAGTGGGGAAGGAACGAGTGCAGCGCGGCGGCCTGGTCACCGATCCGGCGGCGCACCGGGATGCGATCTCCGGGGTCGCCGGCGCACTCACCGATCACGGCTGGGCACCCCGATCCCTGATCGCGTCCCCGATCACGGGCGCCAAGGGCAACCGTGAGTTCTTCCTTCACGCCGTCCTAAGAGGGTCGACCGCCCTGACCGCCGCCGAGATCGACCGAGCCGTCGCATGAGGTTCGCCGTCGTCGTGCATCCGACCCGCCAGATCGCCCTCGATGCCGTCGCCGCTCTTTCCGATCATGCCGCCGCCCATGGCATCGAGGTGATCGAGGATCCCGATGCGGCCGCCATGGGAGGCGTCGACATCCTGATCGCCATCGGTGGAGACGGCACGATGCTCGAAGCCGCCCGCCGCGCCCGCCCGAACGGCACACCCATCATCGGGGTCAACGCCGGCACCCTCGGGTTCCTCACCGAGGTGGCGCCGTCGGCCGTCGCCGAACTCGTCGATCGGCTCGCTGCGGACGACTACACGGTCGTGGAGCACATGACCCTGCGGGGCGTCCTCCCCGGTGGCGACACGATCGACGCACTCAACGACATCGTGACCGAGAAGGCGGTGAGCGAGCGGGTCGTGGACCTGTCGCTCAGGGTAGGGGGTGCCGCCGTGGCCGACTACCGGGCCGACGGCATCATCATCAGCAGTCCCACCGGATCGTCGGCGTACTCCTTCTCTGCCGGAGGTCCGCTGGTCGACCCATCGCTCGACGCGATGGTGGTGACGCCGGTCGCGGCCCACGATCTGTTCGCCCGACCCCTGGTCCTCGCCCCCGACGGGCTGCTCGAGGTGACCGTCACCGGTGATCGAGAGGCGATCGTCCATGCCGACGGCCAGCCGCACGGGCCGGTCCGCCCCGGGGAGACGGTCGCCGTGTCCAGGGGTCCGTTCCGGGATCGCATCATCCGCTTTGGGACCGGGGGCTTTGCCGGTACCGTCAGGGGAGCAGTCGGGAGACGCAATGCTCGATGAACTCCTCGTTGAGAACCTGGGCATCATCGAGTCCGCCCGCATCGAACCGGGCGCCGGCCTGGTGGCGATCACCGGCGAGACCGGCACCGGCAAGACGCTGCTGCTCGGGGCCATCAGGCTTCTTCGAGGCGAGACAGCCCGCGCCGACCGGGTCGGTCCCCACGGCGACGAGGCACGCGTCGAGGGCCGATTCGTCGGGGGCGGTGGTGAAACGGTGGTGACGCGACGGTTCGGTGGCCGCTCCCGGACCTACCTCGACGGTGAGATGGTCCCGGCCCGCGCCCTCGCCGACCGCGTCGACGACCTCATCGAAGTGGTAGCTCAGCACGAGCACGTCTCCCTCGGCCGTGAAACATCGGTGAGGGCGATGATCGATGGCCTGCTCGACGCAGACGGGCGCGCCCTGCGCGCCTCGTACGGAGAAGCGTGGCGTCGGCTCGCCGAATTGCGGGCCGAACGCGATGCCGCCGGGTCCGATCCCATGGCCCTGGCGCGGGAACTCGATCTCGCCCGCCATCAGGTCGCCGAGATCGACGGTGCCGGTCTCATCCCCGGCGAGGACGGGGACCTGCGCGGCCGGCTGTCACGATCCCGTCACGCCGAGGAGATCACCGCCGCCCTGGTGGCCGCGGTGCGGCTCATCGAGGGGGATGGAGCGGTGACCGATCAGGCCCGGACGGCTCTCGGCGCGGTGCGGGCGGCTGCCGAACTCGATCCGACGCTCGCACCCCTGGCGACCCAGATCGACGGGGCGATCGTGGAGCTCGATGAGGTGGCCCGGGCGATGACCCACGCCGCCGAATCGGTCGATCACGACCCTGCCGCCCTGCAGCAGATGGAGGAGCGCGCCGCGGTGATCGCCGACCTCCGACGCAAGTACGGCGCCTCGGTCGACGAGGTGCTCACCTTCGCAGACGAGCTGCGGGCCAAGGTGGAGCGCCTCCAGAACGCCGCCGACCGCGCCGACACCATCGCCGAGGAGATCGAACAGGCAGCGCACGAGGCCCGCCGCATCGGCACTGACCTCGGCGCCAGACGGCGGCTCGCTGCCGATCGGCTCACCGGGGGAGCGCTCGACCTCCTTCGCCAGCTCGGATTCAGTGCCCCGCATCTCACGGTCGAGTTCACCCCCGGGGAGCCCGCCGCTCACGGATGCGATCGCATGCACCTCATGTTCGCCAGCGACGAGTCGCTCACCCCGGGTCCTGCGGCTCGGGTGGCGTCGGGAGGTGAGTTGAGCCGGCTCGTCCTCGCCCTGCGGGTTGCCGCCGGCGTGGCCGACGCAGATGTGATCGCCTTCGACGAGATCGACGTCGGCGTTGGGGGGACGACAGCCCTGGCGATGGGCGAGATGCTCGCTCGACTGGCGGTGGGACGGCAGGTGATGGTGGTCACCCACCTGCCTCAGATCGCCGCATTCGCCGACACGCACTTCGTGGTGGACCGCGACGGTCACACCGCCACGGTGCGTCGGGTCGACGGGGAAGAACGACTTGCCGAGCTCACCCGCATGCTCGGCGGTCTGGGAGAGAGCGAGCAGGGGCGGCTCCATGCGGCAGAGCTGCTCGACACCGCGGGGGAGCGGAGGAGGGGGTCGTGAGGCAGTGCCTGCTACAATCACATTCCCGAAGGTCATGACACAGTTCGTCTTCGTCACCGGAGGGGTCGTCAGCAGCCTGGGCAAGGGCATCACGGCTGCGTCGATCGGTCGACTCCTGAGGGCACGCGGCATCGCGGCCGTCAACCAAAAGCTCGACCCTTACATCAACGTCGACCCTGGGACGATGAACCCGTTCCAGCACGGTGAGGTCTTCGTGACCGACGACGGGGGAGAGACCGACCTCGACCTCGGCCACTACGAACGCTTCACCGGTCGCAACCTGCAGCGGGACTCGAACGTCACCACCGGTTCCGTGTACCAGGCGGTCATCCAGAAGGAACGCCGCGGTGATTACCTCGGCGATACGGTCCAGGTGATCCCACACATCACCAACGAGATCAAGAGTCGGATACGCCGGCTCGCCGAGCGGACCGAGGCCGACGTCGTGATCACCGAGATCGGCGGCACGGTCGGTGACATCGAGATCCTCCCGTTCCTCGAGGCCATCCGGCAGCTCCGCAACGACGTGGGGCACGGAAACGCGGTGTTCATCCATGTCACCCTGGTCCCCTACCTGGCGCCGTCCGAGGAGCTGAAGACCAAGCCGACCCAGCACAGTGTCGCCGAGCTGCGCAGCCGCGGCATCCACCCCGACGCCATCGTGGTGCGCTCCGACCGCCCGGTCGACGAGAGCGATCGGCGTAAGATCAGTCTCTTCTGCGACGTCGATCCGGAAGCGGTGATCAACGCTCCCGATGCTTCGAACATCTACGAGGTGCCCCTCATCCTTCACGCCGGCGGCCTCGACGACGTCATCTGTTCCCGGCTGGGCTTGACGGGCGAGACCCCCGACCTGTCGGCGTGGACCGACATGGTCGAGCGGATGGCCCGTCCGACGAGGCGGGCAACCATCGCCCTGGTGGGCAAGTACGTCGACCTTCCCGACGCCTACCTCTCCGTCGTCGAAGCGTTGCGACACGGCGCCCTCGCCGCCGGAGTCGGCATCGACCTCCGGTGGATCCCGAGCGACGACCTCGAGGGCATGCTCGTCGACACCCACCTGGGTGAGGTGGACGGCGTGGTCGTCCCCGGTGGTTTCGGAGTCCGCGGCATCGAGGGCAAGATCAATGCCGTGCGGTTCGCTCGCGAGCACGACATCCCCTTCCTGGGTCTGTGCCTGGGCCTGCAGTGCGCCGTCATCGAGTTCGCCCGCTCACAGTTGGGGCTCCCCGAGGCGAACTCGGCGGAGTTCGATCCGATGACCCCCCACCCGGTCATCGACCTGATGTCCACCCAGAAGGGAGTCGAGGATCTGGGGGGCACGATGCGCCTCGGCCTGTATCCGGCCCGACTCGACCCGAAGTCCCGGTCGCGGGATCTTTACGGTGAGGACGTCATCTATGAACGCCACCGCCATCGCTACGAGGTCAACAATCGGTACCGGCAGGATCTCGAGGCAGCCGGCATGCTCATGGCGGGTGTTTCACCCGACGATCAGCTCGTCGAGGTGATCGAACTCCCGACGCATCCGTTCTTTGTGGCATCACAGTTCCACCCGGAATTCAAGAGTCGTCCCGACGACCCCCATCCACTCTTCGCCGGGTTCATGCGCGCTGCCGCCGAACGCCTCGTGGAGTCACCGGGGACGGTCGTCGATCTACCACAGGCTGCCGTCGACCGCCGCTGACGGCGGTGGGCCCATGGAAGACGACATCGAGGATTTCCTGGCATCACTGACCTCGGACCGCGGGCTCTCGCCCCGCACGGTCGCCGCCTATCGGATCGACCTGCGTCACTACACCGAACACCTCGACGGCGATGTCGCCTCTGAGTCCGCAGTGGCCTCTTTCATGCAGGCCCTCCAGCGCCGGGGCCTGGCCGCCTCGACCATCGGACGGCGCATGGCTGCGGTGCGCCAGTTCCACCGCTTCCTCGTGGCCGAAGGGCGGGCCGAGGCCGATCCGACGACGGCGATCGAGACACCGCGCCGCCCCCGCACCCTCCCGAAGGCTCTCACCGTCGACGAGACCTTCCGGCTCCTCGACGCCCCCGATCCGGCGACCGTCGCCGGGCGGCGGGACCGGGCGGTGCTCGAATTCATGTACTCCACCGGTTGCCGGGTGAGTGAAGCCGTCGATCTCGACGAGCTCGACCTCGACCTGGAAGGGGCCACCGTCGTACTCACCGGCAAGGGGGACCGTCAGCGTATGGTTCCGTTGGGGCGCATGGCAGGCGATGCCATCCGATCCTGGCTGCCCGACCGGGCCAAGCTGCGGAGCCCCGGGTCGGGAGCGGCACTGTTTCTCAGCCTCAAGGGGCGCAGACTAACCCGTCAGACGATCTGGGGGATGGTTCGCCGCCATGCGGTGCAGGCCGGTATCCCTCAGGCGAAAGTGTCACCGCACGTCCTGCGACACAGCGCGGCAACCCATATGGTGGAGGGGGGAGCCGACCTGCGTACCGTCCAGGAGCTGCTCGGTCACGCTAGCATCAGCACCACTCAGATCTACACGCGGGTGTCGCCGCGGCACCTCCTTGAGGTGTACGCCACGACCCATCCCCGCAGTTGAGAGGACCCACGCATCATGGCTGCAATCGACGCCATCGCCGACCGACTTCGTGCCGAACGCGACCATCTCGTGCACCAGCTCAGCGAGCTCGGCGCCAACGAGGATGGCGACCTGAGTCGCGATGTCGAGTTCGAGGAAGGCTTCGCCGATGCCGCGGCTGCGACCGCCGAGCGGACCGAGGTGATCGGCATCGTCGAGTCGATCAAGCGAATGCTCGACGAGGTAGACGCCGCCCTGGTGAGGGTGGATGAGGGCACCTACGGGACCTGCGCCCGCTGCGGCAAGGACATCCCGGAGGCCCGACTCGAGTTCCGTCCCGAGTCGATCTACTGCGTGGACTGTAAGGAGGCGGGCGCCTCCTGACGGGGGACCGACCCGCCGGAGGGCTTTAGATGCTCCACGAGAACGCCGTGATCGACGTGGTGCTGTTCATCGCCGCTCTCCTGCCGTCCATCATCCTCCACGAGGTCGCCCACGGGGCGGTTGCCCTGCGGCTCGGTGACACCACCGCGAAGGACGCCGGCAGACTGACCCTCAATCCGATCCCGCACATCGATCCCTTCGGATCGATCATCCTGCCGTTCGCCCTGGCGATGGCGCGGATGAACGTGTTCGGGTGGGCCAAGCCCGTGCCGGTGAATCCCTCGCGCTTCCAACGCCCCATCGAGGGCATGGCGATCACGTCGCTCGCCGGCCCGGCGACAAATCTCCTGCTCGCACTCGCCGTGGGGCGGCTCGGGCCGTTCCAGGACGTCGGTGGCGTCATCTACCTCACCTCGGATGCTCTCTGGGCGCGGCTGCTCCTCGGGCTGCTGATCGTCAACGCCGCGCTGGCCGTGTTCAACATGCTCCCCATCCCGCCCCTCGACGGGAGCAAGCTGCTTCCGTTGCTCCTGCCACCACGCGCCCAGGAGGTCTTCTACCGGGTGAGCCAGTACGGCTTCATCATCCTGTTCGCCCTCGTCTTCGTATTTCGCGACGCGCTGGCGTTTCTCGGCTCCTGGATCCGAGCGATCATCCGATTCGTCGTATGAGAACCCTGCTCCACCTGGCGCGCCGGTTCTTCGGATGGTGGCGCGCCGGTCGACCCGATCCCCCGATGCAGCTGTGGATCGGATCGTGCCTGGGTCCCGCCGAGGCCCGCCTCTTCTGGGAACAGCCGGTGCAGGACCAGGCGCATGCCGCTGCCGTCGGGGCGTACGTAGCCCAGCGTCGGCCCGAACGCGGCGACCTGATCGCCGCCGCCCTCCTCCATGACGTGGGGAAAGCGGCCTCGCGACTAGGTCCGGTGCGGCGGTCGCTCGCCACCGTGCTCGGCGGGCTCAGGCTCCCGATGCCCCGTCAGTTCAGCGCCTATCGGAACCACGGGTCAATAGGTGCCGAGATGCTCGAGGGGGTGAAGGCGCCCGCGATCGCCATCGCCTTCGCCCGCCACCACGGGGGTGCGCAGGCACCATCAGGCGTGGCACCCACCGACTGGACTCTGCTGCGTGAAGCCGATCATGGCGCCTGACCCGGTCCACCCGGGCCCGCCGATACCATGGCGGTCATGACGTTCGAGGTACGCACCCCGGTCTTCGAGGGCCCGCTCGACCTGCTGCTCGACCTGATCACCTCTCACCGACTCGAGGTGACCGAGCTCAACCTCAGCGACCTGGTCACCGAGTACGTGGCGCACCTCGACCTCATGCGCCAGATGGACCTCGACGTCACCTCCGAGTTCCTCGTCATCGCCTCGACCCTCATCCAGCTCAAGGCGCGTAGCTTGCTGCCGGGCGCGGGAGGCGTGGACCTCGACGAGGACCTGCTGCTGGCCGAAGAGCGGGACCGTCTGCTCTCGCGGCTGCTGGCCAATCTCACCTTTCGGGACGTCGCCGCCGTGTTCGCCCACCGATTGTCTTCGGCCGAGCTCATGGTGGGGCGGGAAGTCGGATTCCGGGCCGATGTCGAGTTGCCGATGCCGCCGCTGCACCTGAGCGTCGGACCCACCGAGCTGGCGACGATCGCCGAGCGGGTCTTCACCCCGGTCGTGGTCGAGCCCGACCTCGACCACCTCGACCTGGATCTCCCGTCGGTCGGCGAGGCGATGCGGGACCTCCGGGGCCGCCTCGTGAGTGACCTGGAGACGGACTTCGAGCGCCTCACCGACCACCTCAGCAGACCCGCCGAAGTCATCGCCTACTTCCTGGCCCTCCTCGAGCTTGCTCGGTGGGGCTTGCTGCGGGCCTCCCAAAACGAGCCGGGGGCACCCATCAAGGTGACACCCGGCGGTTCGGCAGCACCCGAACTCATGGTGAGCGAGTTCGATCTCGATCCTGGAGGAGCCGAATGAGCGTCGTCGCTGCACTGGAAGCGATCCTCTTCGTGGCGGAGCACCCGGTTTCCGAAGGGGAGCTGTCGGAGGCGCTCGAACTGCCCCCCGGTGAGGTGCGCACAACCCTGGCCCGGCTCGGCGATGTGCTCGCCGAGCGGGGGAGCGGGCTCGTGCTCCGGGAGGCTGCTGGCGGTTGGCGTCTTTATACGCGACCCGACCTGCATCCCCACCTCGAGCGGTATGCGGCCAGCCCGGGTGCCGGGCGCCTTTCCCGCGCCGCCCTGGAGACTCTCGCCATCGTCGCCTACAAGCAGCCCGTGTCGCGCGGGCAGGTGTCCGACGTACGCGGGGTCGACTCGGAACAGGCGCTGCGTACCCTGGAGCGGCATGGGTTGATCGACCAGGTCGGTGTCAGCCCGGGGTCGGCCGGTGCCCACCTGTACGGCACCACCGACGTATTCCTGGAGAAGCTCGGTCTGCGATCCCTCGATGATCTCCCACCGCTCGGCGACCACATCCCCGGGCCCGAGATGGTGGAGGTGCTCGAGAGGCCCTTCCGACCGGAGGAACCATCGAGCGACTCCAGAAGCTGATCGCCCACTCCGGGGTGGCGTCCCGCCGCACCGCCGAAGACCTGATCGGCGAGGGTAGGGTCACCGTCGATGGCGCGCCGGCGCATCTCGGCCAGAAGATCGACCCCACCGTCGCCACGGTCCTGATCGACGGCCTGCCGCTTCCGGTGCGACCCGACCTCGTCTACTACTTGCTCTACAAACCGCTCGGGGTCATCTCGACCAGCGAGGACGATCGGGGCCGCACGGCGGTCGTCGACCTGGTACCCGATGACGAACGGGTCTTCCCGGTGGGGCGTCTCGACGCCGACAGCGAGGGACTCCTCATCCTGACCAACGACGGCGACCTGACCAACCTGGTGACCCATCCCCGTCATGGAGTCACCAAGACGTACATCGCTCGGGTCACCGGCGTACCCGACCGGACGACGCTACGCCGACTCGTCGGCGGCGTGGAGCTCGAGGACGGGCCAGCACGGGCCGAGCGGGCCCGGGTGCGCTCGACGGCCGCTGGCGAGGCACTCGTCGAGGTCGTGATGGTGGAGGGGCGCAACCGTGAGGTGCGCCGACTGCTCGCCGCGGTCGGTCACGAGGTGATCTCCCTCGTACGCACGGCGATCGGCCCGATACGCGATCCCGACCTCGACCCCGGGTCCTGGAGGCTCCTCACCATGGTCGAGGTACGGGACCTCTACGGCGCGGCCAGAGCAGCCACATGACCCACGTGTTCCAAGGCCCGGGTCGTCCATTCAGGAGCGACATCACGGTCCCGGGAGACAAGTCCTTGTCGCATCGCGCCCTGATCCTCGCTGCCATGTCGCCGGGAAGCTCCCGGATCGCCGGTCTCGGACCCGGGCTGGACGTCGGCTCGACCCGGTCGGCCATCGAGGCTCTCGGAGCCGCCGTGACGTCGTCGGGTGACGCAGTCACCGTCGTCGGCGGTCCCGGGCGCTGGCACCCGCCCGGGACCCTCGACTGCGGGAATTCCGGGACCACGATGCGACTTCTCTCCGGCGCCCTGGCGGCGGCACCGTTCACCTCCACCCTGGTGGGGGACGCCTCTCTTAGCCGAAGGCCCATGACGCGGCTCGTCGAGCCCCTGGCCGCACTCGGCGCGGTGATCAGGACCTCGGCGGCCGGCACGGCACCCATCGTCGTCCAGGGCCGGCGCCTCGTCGGGTCGACGGTGTCGCTGGGGCTTCCGAGTGCCCAGGTGCGTACTGCCGTCGCCCTGGCTGCGCTCCAGGCCGATGGGGCGACGACGGTCACGTCACCGCCCGGGTTCCGCGACCACACCGAGCGCTGGCTGGCCGAACTCGGCCTGGGACGGTGGGTGGACGACACGACGTTCCAGATCACACCGGACGAGGTGCCGGCGATCGATCTCGTCATTCCCGGTGACCCCTCGTCCGCCGCCTTCGTGTGGGCGGCGGCGGCATTGGTGTCCGGATCGGAGGTGACCACCCGCGGGCTCTCGCTCAATCCCGGGAGGATCGGGTTCCTCCACATCCTCGACCGGATGGGTGCCGGCGTGGACATCCGACCGACGGGAGACGTACTCGGCGATCCGATCGGCGACGTCACGGTCCGGCACCGTCAGCTCAGCGGGATCCGGGTCGAGGGGCGACAGAGCGCCGCCGCCATCGACGAGCTGCCGCTGGTGGCGATCCTGGCCGCCGCCGCCGACGGAGAGACGGTAGTTGCCGACGCAGCCGAGCTGCGGGTGAAGGAGAGTGATCGCGTGCGGGGGGCGGTGGGGCTGATCACCGCCCTCGGAGGCGACGCCGAGGAACGGCCGGATGGCTTCGTGGTCCGGGGCCAACCGCTGTCGGCGGGTGTCTTCGACGCAGACGGGGACCATCGCCTCGCCATGACTGCGGCGGTCGCCGCATCCGGCGGCGGTAGGGTGGGGGTGGTGGGATTCGACGCAGCCTCCGTGTCCTGGCCGGGCTTCGACGGTGTCCTGGAGGGCCTGTGGTCGTCGTAGCGATAGACGGCCCGAGCGGGGTCGGCAAGACCACCGTTTCGCGGGCCGTCGCCGACGCCCTCGGCGTCCCGCACCTCGACACCGGCTCGTATTACCGGGTCGCCACTCTCGCAACGCTCCGGGCCTCGGGCGACCCTGCGGCCGAGGCGGACGTCCTCGACGCCCTCGATGACCGAAGCATCGACTTTGTGGACGGTCGGCTCCACCTCGACGGGTCTGACGCCAGCGGGCTCCTGCGCACCAACGAGGTGACGGCGGCGGTGAGCGCGGTGGCTTCCCACGCAGGCGTGCGGCGGCTGCTCGTCGAACACCAGCGATCCTGGGTGGCGGAACGCGGCGGGTCGGCCGTCGTCGAAGGCCGCGACATCGGCACCGTGGTCTTTCCCGACACTCCCATCAAGGTGTTCCTCACCGCCGACCCGGCTGTCAGGGCGCGTCGCCGGGCCGCCGATGAAGAAGCATCCGGGCGGGACGTCGCCGAGATCGAAACGGCTTTGATGGCAAGAGACACCGCCGACTCGACACGGGAGGTCGCCCCACTCCAGCCCGCTGCCGATGCGGTCGTCATCGACACGAGCGAGCTCAGCGTGGCAGACGTCGTACGCCGCATACTGGATCTCGTAGGAGCCGTCTGACGGCTTAAGGGGTGAGCGAATCGGTCGCCCCTTAGGCGAGGGCCTCGAGGGCCTCGGTAGCCCCCCATGAGCGATCGTCGTCCAGCGGGCCGCTCAGACCCGGTGTGCGGGCGCTGAAGCCGCCTTCGACGGCCCCCTGCAGCACTGCGAGCAGCGAGCGCAGCTGGGGCGGGGGAGGGAAGTACTCGTCCTCGGTGGTCACCGCGAGCAACTCGACGCTCGCCGCCGGGGCCGCAGCCTCGATGACGGCGCGCACCGTGCTGTCGGGTGCGGAGGCGCCGGCGGTGACCCCCAGGGTGCGCACGCCGTCGAGCCAGGAGCGATCGAACCCGTCGGGCCCGTCCACCCGCAGAGCAGGGGTCCCGGCGGCCTCGGCCACCCGAACCAGCGCCCGGGTGTTCGACGAGTTCGCCGAACCGACCACGAGGATCGCGTCGCACACTTCGGCGAGACGCTGCACTGCCTCCTGCCGGTTGGTGGTGGCGTAACACAGGTCGCTGCGACGAGCGGTCCACACCTCGGGGAATCGCTGGCGTGCATCGGCGAGTACCTCCTCCCACTCGGAGAGGCCGAGCGTGGTCTGTGCCACCAAGGCCACGCGGGACGGGTCGCTCGGCTGGAACGAGCCCAGACCGTCGTCAGGGTCGACGAGGGACACCCGGTGGGGCGCCTCGGCCACCGTACCGATCGCCTCGTCGTGACCGGCGTGGCCCACGTAGATGATGTCGAAGTCGTCGGCGGCGCGCCGCTTGACCTCGTGGTGCACCTTGGTCACCAGTGGGCACACGGCGTCGACGGTGACGGCGGAGCGCTTCGTTGCCGCCGCGACCACGGCGGGAGCCGAACCGTGGGCCGAGAGCATCACCGGAGCTCCTTCGGGCACCTCGGCGATATCGTCGACGAACACGACACCGGCACGCTCGAACATGCCCACGACGGCGGCGTTGTGGACGATCTCGTGGTAGCAGTAGACCGGCGGCGGGAAGACCCGCACCATCCAGGTGAGGGCCTTGATCGCCATCTCCACCCCGGCACAGAAGCCGCGGGGATCGGCGAGAAGGACGCGTTCGACAGCCACCGCTCTCCAGTCTCCGGTCTCCACCACGACGGTAGACGAGGCTGGGGGGCATGCAGTGTGCAGACCACGCCGGAGGGTGGATGGCCGGCGGCCGGTAACCTGTCCGAATGCCTTTCTCGTCGGACCCTGGCGCGCGCCGGTTACCGGTGGTAGCCATCGTCGGGCGGCCGAATGTCGGCAAGTCGACGCTGGTCAACCGGATCCTGCGTCGCCGCGCCGCCATCGTCGAGGAGAAGCCGGGGGTGACCAGGGACCGACGCGAGTTCAACGCCGAGTGGGCGGGGACGCACTTCATCGTGGTCGACACCGGCGGATGGGAGGTCAGCGACGAGGGCCTGGCCCCTGATCTCCGCGCTCAGGCCGAGGCCGCGGTCAGCGCCGCCGATGCGGTGCTCTTCGTCGCCGATGCGACGACACCGGTGCTCGACGACGATCTCGCCGTGGCGCGCATCCTCCACCAGAGCGGCACACCGGCGCTGCTCGTCGCCAACAAAGCCGACTCTGCCCGTGTGGACGGTGACCTCGGTCACCTGTGGGCGCTCGGTCTTGGGGAGCCGCATCCGGTGAGCGCCCTCCATGGACGCAACATCGGCGATCTGCTCGACGAACTGGTGGCCCACCTTCCCGAATCGGATGTGGAGCCCGACGATGCCCAACTCCCCGGTCTCGTGATCCTGGGGCGGCCCAACGTCGGCAAGTCGACACTCCTCAACCGTTTGCTCGGCGAACGGCGGGTCATCGTCAGCGACGTCCCGGGCACCACCCGCGATCCGATCGACGTGGTGGTCGACTTCGCCGGCCGTCGGATGCGCATCGTCGACACGGCGGGCATCAGGCGCACACCCAAGATCGCCGAATCGACCGAGTTCTACTCGGTGACCAGGGCGCGCGAGGCGCTGGGCGAAGCCGAGGTGGCCATCCTGGTGCTCGACGGCACCGAAGGGGCAACGCAACAGGAACAGAGGCTCGCCGAGGAGATCGCCGCCGCCGGCGCCGGACTCGTCGTCGTACTCAACAAATGGGACATCACGGACACGTATCAGAAGGAGGTCACCACGGCCTCGGTGGGTGACCGACTCGCCTTCGTGTCGTGGGCGCCGGTGCTGCGTATGGCCGCTCTCACCGGCGCTCGTGTTCACCGACTCGAGGAGGCGGTGGCGGCGGTGCTCGAGGCGCGCCAGCTGCGGATTCCGACACACGAGCTCAACCGCAAGATCATCGCCTGGCAGGAGGCCCATCCGGCTCCGACGCGCAAGGGTCGGCGCACCAACATCATGTACGCGGTACAGGCGGGTGTGTCGCCTCCGACCATCGTCCTGTTCACCCGGGGCGGCGATCTGGCCCCCGAGTACCTCCGCTTCCTCGAGGGTCGGCTACGAAAGGACTACGAGTTCTTCGGGACACCGATACGCTTGGTCACCCGAAAGCGGACGCGGAGGGACTTCGTTGCCCGATAACGAACGGCTACGCAAAGCTGCCGAGGCTGCTCTCGCTGGAGGTCCGGAGAAGTACCGGGAAAAGACCGCCCAGCAGGGCAAGCTCCTCGTGAGGGACCGCGTGGCCCTGCTCTGCGACCCCGACTCGTTCGTCGAAGACGGTCTGCTCGCCAATGCGGCGGCGGAGGAGGAGCTCGCCGCCGACGCCGTCGTCACCGGCAGGGGAGTGGTCGACGGCCGCGCCGTCGTGGTCATCGCCAACGACCCAACCGTCAAGGCGGGATCGTGGGGGGCGCGCACCGTCGAGAAGATGGTTCGGGCGTTGGAAGCCGCCTACGAGGAGCGTCTCCCGGTCTTCTACCTCGTCGACTCGGCCGGAGCCCGGATAACCGACCAGGTCGATCTGTTCCCGGGACGCCGTGGCGCCGGTCGGATCTTCTGGAACCAGGTTCGGTTGTCGGGTCGGGTCCCGCAGATCTGCTGCCTGTTCGGGCCCTCGGCGGCCGGAGGTGCCTACATCCCGTCCTTCTGTGACGTGGTGATCATGGTCGAGGGCCGCGCCTCCATGTATCTCGGTTCGCCCCGCATGGCCGAGATGGTCGTCGGAGAGGTCACCACCCTCGAGGAGATGGGCGGGGCGCGGATGCACTGCACGGTGAGCGGCTGTGGCGATGCGCTGGTCGCCTCCGACGAAGACGCCATCGCCTGGGCCCGCACCTACTTCGGCTACTTCCCGACCGATTACGCCGAGGATCCGCCCCTGTACGAGTTCGAGGAGCCGGAAGCGATCGTCCCGTCGTCGGTGATCCCGGACGACCCGCACCACGGCTACGACATGCTCGACTTCATGCGCGGCGTGTTCGACGAGGACAGCATCCTCGAGGTCAAGGAGCTGTACTCCCGAGAGGTGATCACCGCGCTCGCCCGGCTCGGCGGCCGCCCCGTGGGTGTGGTTGCCTCGCAGCCCAACCATCTCGGTGGGGTCCTCTTCGTCGACTCGGCGGACAAGGCGGCGCGGTTCATCTGGCTGTGCGACGCCTTCAACCTGCCGATCATCTTCCTCGCCGACGTGCCGGGTTTCATGATCGGGAGCCAGGTGGAGCGCCAGGGGATCATCCGATCCGGGGCCAAGATGCTCACCGCCATCGCCGAGGCGACGGTCCCGCGAGTGTCGGTCATCGTCCGCAAGGCTTACGGGGCCGGCCTGTACGCCTTCTCGGGTCCTGGCTTCAAGCCGGTGGCCACGCTGGCATTGCCGACCGCCGAGATCGCCGTGATGGGCCCCGAGGCAGCGATCAACGCCGTCTACTACAACACCATTGCCGGTATCGAGGATGCAGAGGAACGCGAGGCGTTCATCGCCGACCGACGAGCCGAGTACGAGGCGGACATCGACCTGCTCGGGCTGGCCAGCGAGCTCGTGATCGACGCCGTCGTCGAGCCGGACGCGCTCCGGGGCGAGCTGATCACCAGGCTGGCCTACGCATCGAACAAGGACAGGACCTTCTCGGAGCGCAGGCACGGCATCCCACCCGTATGACAGAGGATCGTGAGGAACGCGCCCCCATCATGTTTCGGGTGGTGCTGGTGGCTGCCGCGCTGTACCTCCTCATCCGTTTCGGTCAGGGCGTCGCCTGGGTGATCGAGCGCCTCCGGTAGGCATATCAGCGCCACAGCGTCGGCGACGACCACCTCCGCGAAATGTTCGAGGTAGACCGTCCGACTTCGAAGGACCGCCCTCGTCGGGCTGGCCGGATTTGAACCGGCGGCCTCTTGGCCCCCAGCCAAGCGCGCTGCCAAGCTGCGCCACAGCCCGTTTGCTATCGGAAAGGTAGTCGGGTGGCCGAAGGTCACCAACCCGTCGGCGAACCTGGCACGCCCCCGAACATGTGTGCTGCCAAATCGGCTTGCCTACGTAATATCCGGCCATGCCCGACGATGCCCTCCGTGACCTCCTGTCGGAACCGACGGTCGAACCCGATCGGGAGTTGTCAGGCCGGACATGGGCGCTGATAGGCATCCTCACAGCCGCGGTCGTGACCGGCGGATTCTGGGTGCTGCGGTCGCCGGAGATCGAGCCTGGCGCGGGCGATGTGTCGACAACGACGTCGGGCATCGCAATGGCTACGACCACCACGACGGGACTCGTCCTGGACGATCCTCCGGTCTATGCGTCGACCCTTGGGCCGGAGCCGCGGTTCGACCCCGCCCCCCTCGGAACCGAGCAGTGGCTCGCCACGATCGACCAATTTGCCCTCGCAGAGCGCCGTTGGTTCATCGACCTCGACTCAAGGGAAGTGGACGCTCCGGAGTCGGCCGCTGCGTTCACCTCTCCGCCGCCTTCATTCGAAGTCTGGGCGGGGGCCGATCCCGACACCCAGTGGCATCCCTTCCGTGTGCCCCGCACAGCTACATCTGTCGAGGCCTGGGAGGATTGCATGGCGGTGCGACAACCCTGAAACCGAACCGCTGGGTGAGCCGGCCAGCCCGACGAGGGACGCTCAGCGGCCCGAGCCGCCCATCGACCCGGTCAACGGCTGCAGGTCGCGGGCGAACAGGGCGCACAGCACCGTCCGATCGTCGGCTTCCCATGACTCACGCGTCGGGATGAGGGCGAAGAACTCAAGCTCCGACTCGGCGCGGGGGGTGCCGACGAAGGACTCGAACTCCACGGCACAACGCCGGTCGGACTCCTCGTCCAGGGCGGGCGCGCCCGGGTATTCGTCTCCCGACACGTCGTACACGAAGTAGATCTCGCTGTCGTGGGGCTCATCGCAGGGCAGGACCCGCAGCCGGGACACCGAAGCGGTCGACGCGCTCGGGTCCTCGAAGCAGTCTCCGGCGCGGAGCTCGCCGACCGCCACCTCCCCCGCGTCCAGGACCTCTCCATCGGGACCGCGTGCCGGTCCGGTCGCGCCGCAGCCGGCGCCGATCATGGCGATGGCGATGGCGGCGACAACGCCGATGATCCGGTCCCTGCCCATCGATCCCTCCAAGGGACGGCGTAGCGGGGGGTGAGTCTACGACACCCTCCGGGCTGCACCCGAACCGGATGTATGGTGTCCCCATGCGAGTCCGCCGAGCTCTCGTCGTGGTCCTCGCCGTGCTCGTCACCTCGTGTGGAGGCTCCGCGACCGACGCCACTTCAACGACTGCTCCCACCGCCACGACCACTGCCCCGACGCCGACGACGACTCTCGCCGGCACCACCACAACGGTCGAAGCAGAGTTCCTGCCCGCACACACCACCGAGGCAGTCGTCGCCCTCTTCAGCGATGTGGTGGCGCCCCTCGGCTTCCAGGTCACCCGGGGTTCACTCGTCGACCTCACCGCGTACCGCGCCTCACCCGAGGGGCGCCACCTGGCGGTGTACGTGGCACCGCTCGAGGAGTACAGCCCCGCCGAGCACGCGGAGGCCTTCATGCCGCTGGCGCGACTCTTCCTGCCCATGGTGTTCGAACGGTGGACGGGACTCGAGTCCTTCGACATCTGCCAGGAACCGCACTCGTGGACCGGTGGAGGCACGCCCCCGGCGGTGACCCTCTTCGACATCGATAGAGCCACCGCAGAGGGCATCGACTGGGACACGGTCACGCTCGGTGACTTGATCGATCTCGCCGACGGCCATGACCACCTGCGCGTCACCGCCAACGCCGAGGTGGCGGCATCTGACCCCTGGCGGCTCGCTTCCGGGGGTTGAGCGGCCACTAGTGTCCGCCGGGTGAGGAGGACCAACCGCCACAACCCGGGGCATCGACCATGAGGCTCACCTCGGCGATGCTTGCCGACGCCGCTCAGGTGACGGCAGGCAAGCTCTACGTCCTCGGCGGCGCCTTCGACACGATCACTGCCCGAGCCTTCCCGGTGGTTTACCGGAGCCTCGCCGTGGTCCTGGTGGCGGAGGTCGGCCCGGCCGACCGCAATCGGGACCTCCTGATCAAGATCACCCTCGTGGACGAGGACGGTGCCGACATGGACGTGCGCTCCGAGGGCAACCTGAGGGTCGGCGCTCCGTCGTCGCTTCCCGCCGGCGCCCCCAACGTGGTGCCGCTCGTCGGCGCCTTCGGCAACGTTCGGTTCCCGAAGGCGGGAGGCTACGTGTTCATCGTGGAGGGCGAGGACGAGGAACTCGCCCGCATCCCCTTCCGGGTGCGTGGCGTCGACGCATCGTGACCATTCCGAACATCGTCTCCGGGATTCGCATCCTGCTCGTCCCCCTGTTCCTTTGGTTGCTGCTGGCCCGGGACGACCCTGCAGCCGCCGGTTGGCTGCTCCTCGGAATAGGCGCCACCGACTGGGTCGACGGCTACCTCGCCCGGCGCCTCGATCAGGTCTCCTCCATCGGCAAGATCCTCGATCCCACCGCCGACCGGCTCGCGGTCGGCGCCGCCGTGATCGGGGGCTGGATCGCCGGAGTCCTGCCATGGCCGGTGGCGCTGGCGATCGCCGTGCGTGAGGTGCTCGTGACGACGGTGGCCGCCGTGCTCGCCATCCGTCTCAAGACAGCCCTCGAGGTCCGCTGGGTCGGCAAAGCGGGGACGTTCGGCCTGTACGGTGCCATCGCTTCGTTCTTCGTCCATGCCGGTTCGGGTCACGACGTCTTCTTATGGCTGGCCTGGGGCTCGGCGATCCCGGCCCTCGTCTTCTATTACGTCTCGGCGGTGATGTACGTCGGAGACGCCCGCCGCCTCATCGCGACCGGTCCATCGGTATCCTCGGACCGGTCGTCGACCTGAGAGGGTGCCGGTGAACGTCCCCGAGGACCGCAGATATACCGACCAACACGAGTGGGTCCTCGTCGCTGATGATGGGGGCGTGCGCGTCGGTATCACCGACTACGCCCAGGACGCACTCGGCGACGTGGTATTCGTCGACATCGTCGCCGCCGGAACCACCGTCGAAGCGGGAGACCCGATCGCCGAGATCGAGTCGACCAAGTCGGTCGCCGAGGTCTACGCGCCGATCGCAGGGGAGGTGACCGCGATCAACGACGTGCTCGTGGAGGACCCGGCGCTCGTCAACGGGTCACCCTACGACGACGCGTGGTTCGTCGTCATCACGCCGACCGACCCGAGCGCGATCGACGCGCTCATGGATGCCGCCGCCTACACCGCCCTGATCGGCTGACCCTCGACCTGCAGTCGAAGGATCAGGGGTACCATTCCTTCGTGATGGCGGATACCTCCACCCCGGATCCCGGGGACACCACCGAGCACGATCCGACCGAGACCATCGATCCGGTGGTCGAGGCGAGGGCGGTTCGCGAGCGCGAAGCAGCGGCAGGGATCCCCGGACTCGCCGGCTACGCCCTGATCGTGGCCTCCGGTCCACGACGGGGCATGCACTGGGCCCTCCCCGAGGGGAGCACCGAGGCCGGTCGCGACCTCGACGCGCCCATCCATCTCGACGACGTCACCGTGTCTCGACACCACGCCGAGTTCACCGTCGAGGACGGAATCCTCATGGTGCGCGACCTCGGGTCGACCAACGGGACCTATGTGAACGGCCGTCGGGCCGATACCGCCGTCCTCGACGCCGGCGACGAAGTCATCATCGGGCGCTTCCACCTCGTGGTCGCCCGCGGCGCATGACCAGGGGAGAGCGCATCACGATCGGCGACGTCGCCGAGGCCCTCAAGGCCGAGTTCCCTGCGGTGAGCGTGTCCAAGATCCGATTCCTCGAGAGCGAGGGGTTGATCACCCCGCCACGCACCCCGAGCGGCTACCGCGAGTTCCGCTCCGAAGACGTAGAGCGGGTCCGCTACATCCTCCGCCAGCAGCGCGACCACTTTCTGCCCCTGAAGGTGATCAAAAACAACCTCAGGTCCCTGGAGAGGGGAGAGGAGCCCACCCTGGCGCCGACACCGGGGCCACCCGCCGCCACCTACTTCGGTGAGATGACGCCGCCGACCCTCGACGCCGCCGACCTCGCCCGTAGCGCCGGCATGCCGGCATCGCTCGTCGACGAGCTGGTGGCTCACGGAATCATCGCCCCTACCAAGACGCCCGATGGCCCCCGGTTCAGCGCCGATGACGTCGAGATCGCCAAAGCGGCGTGGCGGATGGTGGGGCACGGCCTCGAGTCGCGCCATCTCCGGATCATCCGGCAGGGTGCCAACCGCGAGGTGGACCTCCTCCGGCAGATGACGGCGACCCTGCTGCGCCACGCCAGCCCCGCCTCACGGCGTCAGGCCGCCGAGGTCCTCGCCGACGTTGCCCAGGCGGCACGGACGATGCAGGAGGCGATGGTGCGAGCCGACCTCCGAGAGACGCTCAACGGCTGATCATGCTTCCGGCCGCTCTCGTATCTCTCGCGCTGTCGTTCGGCCCGGCGCCGCTGCATGCCCCGGTCCCGCCGGCGACGGCCTATCCGCTCAGTCCGCCGCCGGTCGTCGACGCCACCGCCTGGAAGACATGGTCGGTTCCGGCCAATGCCGAGATCGGTTCCCTCGACGCCGACCGGCAGCAACCCCTGGCGTCGCTCACCAAACTCCTCACGGCGATCCTGGTGGTGGAGAATTCTGGCCTGCTCGATTCGAGCACGATCAGTGCGACCGCAGCAGCCACGCCCATCGGCTACATCGGACAGCCGGCGACGCGCCAGGGGGAGGTTTGGCTGGTCGGCCAGCTCCTCGAAATGATGATGGTGCAGTCGAGCAACGACGCCGCGGTGGCGCTCGCCGAGCACGTATCCGGGTCGGTTGCGACGTTCGCCCAGCTCATGAACGCGCGGGCCGCCGAGATCGGGATGAACGACTCGCAGTTTCGTAACCCGAACGGCCTCGACGCCGACGGCCACTTCTCGTCGGCCAGCGACATCATCCGCCTCGGCCTGGAGGCTCTCGAGTACCCCGAGGTGCTCGCCGTGGTCAGGGTGCGGCAAGTGTCGTTCGAGATCGGCGGTCGACAGCTCGAGATCACCGCCACCAACCGGGACCTGGGTGTGTATCCGGAGTTCCTCGGGCTGCGCACCGGGGACACCCTCATAGCCGGCCAGACGATCCTGGCGTACGTACAGGCGCCCCGGGGAGACATCCTCGCCGTGGTCCTGGGATCCACCAACCGGCGGGAGGCGTCGCGGGCCCTGCTCGCCTGGGCGTCACAGGCGCTCGGACCGCGCGACTACTTGCTCGCTCCGGCCGCCCAGAGCGCATCCGGCGACACGCTGCCGGACTGGTACCGCACGCGGCTCGAAGCGGCGCTGGCCCCGCTGCCTACCGGTGAACCCACACCGGGCCGCGGATCGCCGCTCATCGACGCCCTCGACGCCCGCCTCAGTGAGCTGATGCCCGGTGTGCTCGGAGGCGGTCGATGACGGTCCTCGCCGAAGTCATCGACGCGATCACCCTCGAACGGCGCATCGCCGAACTCGGTGCTGAGATAACCGAGGCGTATGGCGGCCGCGACCTGGTGCTCCTCGGCGTGCTCAACGGGTCGGTCCCGTTCCTCGCCGACCTGTCCCGCCACCTCCCGACGTCCATCGAGATCGACTTCCTCAGCCTGACGCGCTTCGGCGAGAAGGGGAGGGTCGGCATTGCCGTCGACTCCGGTACCGCCATCACCGACCGCCATGTGCTCGTGGTCGAAGACATCGTCGACACCGGCCTCGCTCTGTCGTCGGTGCGCACGCTGCTCGAGACGAGGCGTCCCGCCTCGCTGGCGACGGTGACCCTCCTCGACAAACGGCCCCGTCGTATCGTGGAAGTCCCGTTGGAGTACCGCGGATTCGAGGTGGGGGATGAGTTCATCATCGGCTACGGCCTCGACTGGGAGGGCCGATACCGCAACGTTCCGTCGCTGTGGGCGGTGCTCGACCTGCCACGGTTCCAGGAGGATCCGGGAGGGTACGCCGCGGAGGCTTTCTGGAGTGCCACTGATAGGCTGTCCGGGTGACCAGCGATGCCATCCCGGTGGAGCTGATCGGTGTCCGGATCGAGTTGCCCACCAACACGCCGATCGTCCTCCTGCGCGAGCGCGGCGGCGACCGCTTCCTGCCGATCCTGATCGGAGCCAGCGAGGCGGCGGCGATCGCCTTCGCCCTGGAGGGGATGGATCCGCCCCGCCCGATGACTCACGATCTGCTGCGCGACGTCACCGTCGCTCTCGGGGCGACCGTCGAGCGCGTTGTTCTCACCGACCTGCGCGACGGGATCTACTTCGCCGACCTGGTCCTCGCCACGAATGGCACCGAAACCACCGTCTCCGCCAGACCTTCCGACTCGATCGCGCTCGCCGTCCGCACCGGTGCGCCGATCTTCGTGAGCCCTGCCATCCTCGATGAAGCGGGAGTCGAGATTCGCGACGAGGACGAAGAGGAGGAAGTCGCCCGCTTCCGCAACTTCCTCTCCGACGTCTCACCGGAAGACTTCGGGACGGGCTGAGAGCCGGTTGCCCGTTACCGGTTGCCGGTTGCCAGGCCGATTCGGTACGCCACTCCTATTTCGGGGCCCTGGAAACTGATAACCGGAAACGCTTTTCCACAGGGGTTGTTGACAACTCGGGTGCGCGATTCCTAACTTCCAGTCGGGTAGTTCCCGTGGGGAAATTACCGTGGTGTAAGCTTCGCTCTGGGAAGGTGAGGTCAGGCTGTGAGCAGTGAACAGGGTTTCCGCGCACCCGAGGTGTGCCGACTCGTAGGAATCTCATACCGCCAACTCGACTACTGGGCACGCACGGACCTACTGAAGCCCTCCCTCCAGGAGGCGCAGGGATCGGGTACCCAACGCCAGTACTCTTTCACCGACGTCGTGCAGCTGCGGGTGGTGAAGCGACTACTCGACGCCGGCATGAGCCTCAAGAAGGTCAGGCAGGCGATGGACATCCTGCGCGATCGCCTCGACAGCGACAACCCGCTCAGTGAGGTCACGCTTCTGTCGGACGGGCAGACGATCTACGCAGCCAACAGTGACCAGGACGTCATCGACCTCTTCCGCGGGGGACAGGGCGTGTTCGGTATCGCCCTTGGACCGGTCCAGGAACAGCTCGAGGGGGAAATACTCGACTTGTTGCCCGAGCGTGCCAGCATGACCGGTACAGAACACGCCACGATGGAGGCCTGAGCTGACCGTCGACTTCCGGACCGAAGCGGACCTTGTCGCCTTCGCCCACGAGAGCGAGAGGCAGTTCGCACGGCTCCTCGACTTCTACGGGATCACGTGGGAGTACGAACCGGCATCCTTCGCCATCGAATTCGACGACAGCGGCGAAGCCGCCAAGTACTTCACGCCCGACTTCTACCTGCCCGACGAGCACCTGTACATCGAGATCACCACGATGAACCAGAAGCTCGTCACCAAGAAGAACCGCAAGGTGCGGTTGCTGCGTCAGCATCATCCGCAGGTCTCCTGCAAGGTGTTCTACCAGCGGGACTACCTGCACCTGCTCATCAAGTACGGGCTCGAGACCACGCCGGAGCTCGACGACGTCACGGCACCTACCCGGATCCCCGGTCCGGTGCAGGTCATCGACCTGGGTGAGTCGGAAGCAGGCTGAACCAGCCTCCGGCTACCAGCTACCGGCCAGAGGAGTTGGGATGGCGCCTGAAGCCTGGCGCCTGCTCTAGAGTCCCCGCCGTGCACCGCCGATCACCGCTTCATGGGGCCAACGAGGCCCTCGGTGCTCGTTTCACGCCATTCGGAGACTGGGAGATGCCGCTCCAGTACGAGGGGACGCTCGCCGAACACGTTGCGGTGCGTACCGATGTCGGGGTCTTCGATGTCTCCCATCTCGGTCGATTCGAGGTCGCCGGATCGGAGGCAGCCGAGCTGGTCGGATCGATCCTCACCAACGACCTGGGCAAGATCACACCGGGCCGCTGTCAGTACTCGCTGATCCTCAACGATCGGGCGGGCATCCTCGACGACATCGTGGTCTGGTGGCTCGAGCCGGACCGGCTGCTCGTCCTTCCGAACGCCGCCAATCACGACCGAGTGGTGGCGCGGTTCGCCGAGGCAGCCGGGCCGAAGGCGCGCGTCTCCGACCTGCGCGATTCCACGGCATTGCTCGCCGTCCAAGGTCCCGACGGTCCGCGCGTACTCGAGGAGGCGTTCGACGCCGCGCCCAAGCGCCACCGCGTGGTCATCGCGGGCGACGTCATCGTCGCCGGCACCGGGTACACCGGTGAGGCCGGTGGCGAGGCGGTGGTGCCGCTGTCGCAGGCAGACGCCACCCTCCAGGCGATCCTGAAGGCCGGAGCCATGCCGTGTGGCCTGGGTGCACGCGACACGCTTCGGCTCGAGTTCGGCCTGCCCCTGTGGGGGCAGGACATCGACGAAACCACCGACCCGATCGAGGCAGGACTCGCCTGGGCGGTCGGCTGGGACACCGAGTTCGACGGCAAGGAGGCTCTCGAGCCCCGGCGCCATGTAGATCCCGCCCGCGCCCGCGTCGGATTCGTCCTCGACGACCGCCGACCGCCCCGGCACGGCTACCGGATCCGATCCGGTTCCTCGGTAGGCGAGGTGACCAGTGGGAACTTCAGCCCGACACTGGAGCGTGGTATCGGGATGGGCTACCTGGCCCCGCCGCCCCCCGACGACGAGACTGCGGTGGAAGTCGAGGTGCGAGACCGTTGGGTGTCCGCTCGCCTCATCGACATGCCCTTTGTGAGGCGATCATGACGTTCACCCCCCACACCGACGAGCAGGAGCAGCGGATGTTGGCCGCGCTCGGCCTGGCCGATGCGGACGAGTTGTTCGCCCACATCCCGAAGGCGGCCAGGCTGGCAGAGCCGCTCGACGTGGCTGCGGGGATCTCGGAACTCGAGGTGATGCGCTACGTCGAGGATCTCGGACGCCAGAACCGCGGCGGGCTCGTGTGCTTCGCCGGGGGAGGGGTGTACGACCATCACCTGCCGCCGGTCGTTCGCTCGCTGACGATGCGGCCCGAATTCGTCACCTCCTACACCCCCTATCAGAGCGAGGTGGCCCAGGGGGTCCTTCAGGCCCTGTTCGAGTACCAGTCAATGGTTGCGACGATCACCGGGCTGCCGGTGGCCAATGCCTCGCTCTACGACGGCGCATCGGCGGGGATCGAGGCGGTCAACCTGGCACTGGTTGAAACCGGCCGCGACACCGTCTGGGTTTCACGCGGGCTGCATCCCCACACCCGCCAGGTCATCGCCACCTTCGCCCACGCCCGCGGGGTGACCATCATCGAGCACCCACTCGAGGACGGGCGCACCGCGTGGAGTCGAGAAGCAGCGGGACCACCAGCGGCTCTCGTCTTCGGCCAGCCCAACTATCTCGGGATCATCGAGGAGTACGACGCGGCCGTGACGCTCGCCGACGACCTCGGCGCACTCACGGCAGCCTCAGTGGACCCGATGCTGTTGGGCATCCTGCGCACACCCGGCGATGCCGGCTGCGACATCGCCTTCGCCGAGGGTCAGCCACTCGGCAACCCGCTGTCGTTCGGTGGGCCGGTCGTGGGGATCTTCGCCGTCGCCGAGCGGCTGATGCGACGCATCCCCGGGCGACTGTCGGGCGAGACCGTCGACCGCGAGGGGCGCCGCGCCTACACGCTGACCCTGCGCACCCGCGAACAGGACATCCGCCGCGAGAAGGCATCTTCGAACATCTGCACCAACCAGACTCTCAATGCGGTCGCCGCGGCCATCCACCTCGCCTGGCTCGGACCCGACGGTCTCGCCGAAGTCGGTCGTCAGAGCAGTCACAAGGCCCGCTACCTCCGTGGACGGCTGCTCGACCTGCCGGGGGTCTCTGCCATCAGCGACGCTGCGTACGGTCGGGAATTCGGGGTGGTGCTTCCCGTCGATGCATCAACCGCAGTGACGAGCATGGCCGACCGGGGGTATCTGGCCGGCATTCCGCTCGACCGCGACTATCCGGAGTACCGCAACGGCCTTCTCGTCGCCGTCACCGAGAAGCGGAGCCGCCAGGAGCTCGACGGCTTCGCCGACGCTCTCGGAGAGGTGATCGCCGATGGCTGAGCCGGGAGGACGAGCGACCAGCACGCCGCTGATGGGGGGCAGCCCGGAACCGACCCTCATCGAACTGAGCGTGCCGGGGCGTCGTGCCTGGTCCTTCCCGCCGCTCGACGTTCCCGCGGACGACCCGGGCCTCCCCGAAGCAGCGAACTCGCTTCCGGCGCTCCCGGAAGTCTCCGAGCGCGACCTGGTCGCCCACTTCACCCGGCTGGCGCACCGCAACTTCGCCGTCGATCTCGGCGCCTACCCGCTGGGCTCGTGCACGATGAAGTACAACCCGAAGGTGTGCGACTGGGCTGCCGAGCACGGGGGGTTCCGCGACCTGCACCCGGCGGCGCCACCCGAGCTGACCCAAGGAGCGCTGCGAGTCCTCCTCGAAACCGAGTCGATCCTGTGCGCCATCACCGGCATGACCCGGGCGACCTTCCAGCCGCCGGCGGGAGCGGCCGGCGAACTGACGGGCCTCCTCATCATGCGGGCCTATCACGAGTCCCAGGGCCGCAATCCGACGAAGATCCTCATTCCCGACTCGGCCCATGGCACCAACCCCGCCTCGGTCACCCTCGCCGGCTACCGGGCGGTGCAGGTCCCCAGCGACGATCGCGGGATGGTCGACCTCGAGGCGCTCCGGGCAGCCGTCGACGAAGACGTCGCCGGCTTCATGCTCACCAACCCCAACACGCTCGGCCTCTTCGAAGTCGATGTCATCGAGATGGCCCGCGCCATCCACGACGTCGACGGACTCGTCTACTACGACGGGGCCAATCTCAACGCCATCCTCGGTGTGGCCCGCCCCGGTGACATGGGGTTCGACATCGTCCACTCCAACCTCCACAAGACGTTCGCCACCCCGCACGGTGGGGGAGGCCCGGGTGCGGGCCCGGTCGCCGTCGTGAAGCATCTCGTCCGCTTCTTGCCCGGGCCGTTGCCGGTCGACCGCGACGGCGTGCTCGGCTGGGAGATGCCACCCGACTCGGTGGGCCGGGTGCACGGCAACCACGGCAACTTCCTGGTGGTGCTCCGGGCCCTGACCTACATGCGGTTGCTGGGAGCCGAGGGCCTGCGGGAGGTGGCCGAGCGCAGCGTGCTCAACGCCCGCTACCTGGCCTCCCTGGTGGGGGAGCGGTACCCCATTCCGTACGACGCTCCACCGATGCACGAGTTCGTCGCGTCCGCTGCTGCCCTTAAGAAGGCGACCGGCGTGCGTGCCATGGACGTCGCCAAGGCGCTTCTCGACCGGGGATTCCACGCTCCGACGGTCTATTTCCCCCTCATCGTCGAGGAGGCCCTCATGCTGGAGCCGACCGAGACCGAGTCTCCCGAGACCATCGAGGCACTCGCCGACGCCCTCAACGAGATCGCCGCTCTCGCCGCCGAGGACGCCGCCCACGTCCAGGCATCACCTCACAAGACGCCGGTGTCACGCCCCGATGACGCACTGGCGGCGAGGAAGCCCAAGCTGACTTGGTAGGGAGAAGCCCTTCCTCCCCCCGAAGGGGGGAGTCCCTCAGGGAGCGCAGCGACCGGAGGGGAGGGGGGAGGGCGAACACTACGTGAGCCCCGCGACGCGTCTGGCCTCCCCCTCCGTCACCTCCCATACAGGGGAGGGAACCGAGTGATGAGGTCCTTTTGCGGTTCCTCGCCCCGAAGGGGGGAGTCCCGTAGGGAGCGCAGCGACCGGAGGGGAGGGGGGAGGGCCAACGCTACGTGGGCCCCGCGACGCGTCTGGCCTCCCCCTCCGTCATCGGCCTTCGGCCGCTGCCACCTCCCCCTTCGGGGGAGGGGACCGAGTGATGAGGTCCTTTTGCGGTTCCTCCCCCCGAAGGGGGGAGTCCCGTAGGGAGCGCAGCGACCGGAGGGGAGGGGGGAGGGCCAACGCTACGTGGGCCCCGCGACGCGTCTGGCCTCCCCCTCCGTCATCGGCCTTCGGCCGCTGCCACCTCCC